>DATMVI010000684.1:0-2298 GCA_035563275.1 Pyrinomonadaceae bacterium | reverse complement strand
CGGCCCGCGGCCCCTCGACGGGCGCGACCGCGGCGAGGCGGCCCCGCGGCCGCGCGCGCTCGTCGTTGACGACGCGCCCGACGTGGCCGAGATGGTCGGGATGATGATGCGCGTCGCCGGCTACGACGTGGCGACGGCGCTGAGCGCGCCCGACGCGCTCGACATCGCGCGCTCCAGCCGCTTCGACGTGGTCATCTCCGACATCGGGATGCCCGGCATGAACGGCTACGAGCTGGCCGAACGCCTGCGCCTGACGCCCGGCTACGACGCCGTCCCGCTCATCGCCGTCACCGGCTTCACCATGTACGAAGACCGCGCCCGCGCGCTCACCGCCGGCTTCGACGACTTCCTCGCCAAGCCCATCAACACCAACGACCTGCTCGGCGCCGTCGAGCGCCTCCGCAAGTAAGGTCGGGCCCGGACGCCGCGCCCCGAACGACGAGACGCCCGCCGGTCGCGAAGACCGCGCGGGCGTCGCGCTTTAACGCTTCGTTCGCGGGCGGCTCAAGACCCGGCGACGAGGAACACGTCCCACGCCCAGCGGCCCGCCTTCGCCCCCTTCCGGTCGTCCACCTTGGCCCTGTACTTGAACTGGTTGCCGTAGTCGTCCACCCGCCTCGACTCCATGTGGTCGAGGTGCAGCCGGGCCACGTCGAGCGCGTGCAGCTCGTGCAGCTCGTTCGGCTGCGAGAGGCCGTCGTGGTCGGCGTCGCGCCAGAGGCGGAGGAGCGCGAAGACGGCGTCGCGGCCGTCGATCACGCCGTCGGCGTTGCCGCCCACGCGCGGGCGGTCGAACTCGGCGAGCGCGAGGAAGCCGTTGGGCGTCTCGGAAGGCGGCTGCGGCGAGAAGTTGCCGAACAGCTCCGCGCCGCTGTCGACCGCGCCGTTGCCGTTGCGGTCGAGGGCGAGGAAGGCGTCGTCGGAGCCGGCGGCCGTCCACGAAAGCCGCTCGGGCCGGCCGTCGCCGTTGATGTCGAAGCTGACGCCGCGGGCCGCGTCGGTGAGCGCGAAGCCGTCGCCGGCCACGTCGAGGACGACGGGCGAGGCCGGCTGGCAGGTGCAGTCGGGGTAGGGGGCCTGCGCGTAGCCGGCGGTGCAACTCTCGATGGTGGGGCAGGGCTGGTAGGCCGTCAGGCAGGGGACGACGACGCGCGCCTTCCTCTTGCCGGGGCAAATCTGGAGGGTCTTGTTGTCCTGACAGCGCACGTCGACCTCGGCACTCATGATGTCGCCGTCGATGTCGCCGTCCACGCGGAAGTCCGGGACGTGGCAGAAGGCCGCGTCGCAGTCGAGCCGGCGCGCCGTAATCTCGTTGCCGCAGAAGGTGAGCGACGGGGCGGCGGCCTTAAGGAATCTGGCGCGACTCTTCACCCGGGACTGATTTTTTTTTTCGACCGGGATTAGTTTCCCCGGCCTGCCCCTGTCGAGTTCGTACCGCTTGCCTCCTATCCAGACCGTCCCGTCGCCGAAGCCGAGCATCGTCACGTCCACCTTGACCTTCCTGATGTTGCGCGGGAAGTTGGCCTCGGCCAGCACGGCGCGCAGCCCCTCGTAGCTGGCGTCGGACAACTGAAGCTCGACGCTCTCGCCCGGCATGACGGGCCGGGCCGGGTTGAAGGGGGCGCGGCCGTCCTCGTAAGGGATCGGGCTTTCGCCGTAGTTGAGCACCTCGACCAAGTCACGCTCGTCCTCCTGCCCCTTCGGGCGCGGGAAGCGGAGGTTGAGCGCGATGTGCGTGACGGGCTGGTCGGCGTCGTTGCGGACGGTGACGGTGAGCCCCTTGAACCAGTCTTCGCCGGCCGGGAACTTCTTGCCCGGCTCGATGACGCCGGAGTGCGACCTGACGAGGGTGATCTCGACGGGCGGGTTGAAGCTCCGCGCCCGCTCAAGGACGGCCTCGCCGTCCTGCCCCGGTTTTTCGCCGCCGCCGCGCAGACGCCCGGCCGTCGGCGGCCCGAGCGGGAGCGCGGCCGCGAGGGCGAGCGCGATCAGGGAAATGCGCCGAGCGTTGGGAGGTTGTCGGCTGTGTTTCATGAGGAATCTCCTGTTCTCCGATGAGGTGGTTTCGGCCGAACCATGCGAGGAGGAGAGTCGCGGGCAGGCGGAATCAGGTGAGAGATTCCGCCAAAAGGGCATGGGCTGCTACGAGCGCCCGTTGCCGGGCGACGAGAACGATACACGCGGCGGCGGGCCGGGTCAATATTTTTCTGCCCGCCCGGCCCCGCGAATCATTGGACTTACGCCCCCTCGCCGCACATCCGGCGCGGCGGCGGCAGCCGCCGGGGGCGGCGCGCGGCG
>DATMVI010000683.1:0-5499 GCA_035563275.1 Pyrinomonadaceae bacterium | reverse complement strand
CGCGCTTCGACGCGCGCCTTCGTCTGTGCGGCCTGCTGCGTCGCGCGGCCTTCGCGCCCGCGCCGCTGGCCGAGCTGGCCGTCCGCGCCCTCAGCCTCAGCGCGCGCGCCCGCCGCCGCCTCGCGCGGGCCACGCGCCGCGCCCCGGCCGCCGACGTTTTCAGCCGGGGGTGAGGCGCGGGGCTCAAAAGTCGGGCGCGGGTTGTCGGCCCGCGTGCCGGCGGCAAATACGTTTGGAACTAACGGCGCGCCGCGGCGTGTGAGTCAGCACTTCGCATCGGTTAGGTCGAAGCAATCCGGGGTTGAGTCCAGAGGGGGGCGGACTCGACGGCGGAGGGCGAGGGGAGACGCAAGGGGCACGGAGAAAGCAATCTGTTTTCTCCGTGCCCCTTGCGCAAACTCCGTCTCCTCTGCGTTGAAACGAGCGCGCGCCGGGCTCGGCCGCCGGTCTTAGTCAGGCGCTCGATAAGGAGGCGACCGATGACCAAGCGAGTCTCCACGTTGCGAGTCTTCACGTTGCTCTCAATTCTCCTGCTCGGCTGCGCGGCCGCGCGCGCGCAGGGGCTCCCCCCGTGCCAGCCCAACCAGCCCACGCCCACCGACGCCGCCTTCTGGGCAGACGTGCCGCCGATGCCGGAAGGCACCGGCAGCCTCTCTTACTCGATGGATTTGAGTCAGGAGAAGGACGCCGCGTCGCCCGTCTTCATCAGGAGCATGATGGGCGTGAGCAGCCAGCAACACCGCGGCGGCAAAATCCGCTGCGTCGAGCTGGAGAACCGCTCGGCGCGGACGGTCAGGGCCGTGCAACTGGCTTGGGCGGTGACGGCGCGCGATGTCGCCGAGAAGAAAATCCTCGCGCGGGGCCGGCTCCCGACCGTCGAGGTGCAGGTCGCGCCCGGGGCGAGGCAGACGGCTGAACTGCGCGAGGCGAGCTTCGCGGGCTTCCTGCTGCCGCTCGTCCAGAAAGGCATCCACGCCGGCGACCACCACGTGAGCCTGAGCGTGGCCCGCGTCGAATTCACCGACGGCTCCGTCGTGGACGCCGACGAACCGCGCTGACCCCGCCGCCAAACTCCTTCCCGCCAGCCCCGCCCGCCGGGGCCGCGCCCCGCCCGCGCCGCCACACATCATTCTTGCCAACCGGCCGGCATTTAGGGTACAAAGTCGTGGCTAAGTAAAGCGTGCGGGCCGGGGGCGCTCAGCCCGGCCGCGAAGCCGCAGACCTCCTTCAGTTGCGCGTGACAGCAAAAGAAACTCCCGGCGCGCGCCGCCGTTTGAACGTGAGCGACCTCTGACCGAAACGTCTGGCGGCCCGCTCGTGCGCGCGTGTCTCTCCGCCGCGCCGCCCGCCGCCTCGCCCGTATGTGACCGAAGTCATTCTTTCGTTTTAAGGAGATAGCGATGATGCGTGCGTTCCCCTTGCGGTGGCTCCCGACCGCCTCCCGTTTCGTGCTCGCCTGCGCCGCCGCGCTCGCGCTCTCGGCAGGCGCGGCGTTCGCGCAGGCCGACTCGACCTCCGCCACCCTCAACGGGTTCGTGCGCGACCCGCAGGGCGCGGCCGTGCCGGGGGCCAGCGTCACGGCGCGCAACCCGGCGACCGGCGAGACCCGCACCACGACGACGAACGACGAGGGCTACTACCAGCTCGTCCAGCTCACGCCCGGCGCGCTCGAACTCGTCGTCGAGGCCGCCAACTTCAAGCGCGCCGTCGTCCCGAACGTCGTCGTCACCGTCGGCCAGCGCGCCGACCTCGACATCCCGCTCGAACTCGGCGGCGTCGGCGAGACCATCACCGTCACGGGCGCGACCACCGAGCTGATCGAGACGACCCGCACCAACGTCTCGAACACCATCGATCAGGTGAGGATCGACAACCTCCCGATCAACCAGCGCGACTACATCAACTTCACGCTCACGACCTCGACCGTCACGCGCGACAACGGCCGGCCCATCGGCCCGGCCCCCACGTCGGGGCTGAATTTCGGCGGCCAGCGCGGCCGCTCGAACCTCGTGCAGGTGGACGGGGCCGACAACACCGACAACTCGGTGAACGCCGCGCGCTCGACCGTCTCGCAGGAGGCCGTGCAGGAGTTTCAGGTCGTCACCAACTCGTTCGCGCCCGAGTTCGGCCGCACCGCCGGCGGCGTCGTCAACGTCGTCACCAAGTCGGGGACGAACGAGGTGCGCGGCAACGTCTTCGGCTTCATCCGCCACAAGTCGATTCAGGCCCGCAACGCCTTCGCGCCCGTCATCAACAACGACCCGGACGAGAAGCCGCCCTTCACGCGCGCGCAGTACGGCGCCACCCTCGGCTTTCCGCTCGACCGCGACCGCACCTTCGGCTTCATCGCCTTCGAGCAGCGCCGCCGTCAGGAGTCGGGCTTCTTCACCTCGGACGTGACCGCGGGCCTCGGCGGCAGCGTCACCATCGGCGCGCCGTTCCTCCCCTTCACGCAGACCTTCAACCGCCTGACGCCGCAGCAGGCCGGCTACGTGACCTCGCTCCTCGGCCGCGCGGCGCAGCTCGCCGGCGCGGGTCAGGCCGCCGCGGCGCAGGCCGTCGCGGGCGCGGCCATCGGCTACGCGACGCTGGCTTCGAGCGGCGGGCAGATCGGCCTCGGCGGCCGCAGCACGCTCATCAGCCCCGGCGGCACGCTCGGCGTCCCCGCCGGGCAGGTCATCGGCCAGCGCTTCGTCCTGACGGGCGCGCCCGTCCCCGTCAACCCGAACGCCTTCCGCCCCCTCAACGACCTCGCCCGCGTCTTTCCGATCTCGGAGGCGACCTCCTTCTACTCGGCGCGGCTCGACCACCAGATCACCTCGAACAACCAGCTGGCGCTCCGCTTCGGCTACAACCCTTCGGACATCACGGGCATTCAGGTCGAGTCGCAGAATCAGGCGCTCGGCCAGAACGACTTCTCGCGCACCGGCATCCAGACCCTGCGCGACGCGACCTTCGTCGCCACGCTCCACTCGACCCTCTCGGACACGGTCGTCAACGAGGCGCGCTTCAACTTCGGCCAGCGCCGCGCCACCTTCACCTCGCAGAACGGGCAGGGCACGGCCTACAACATCTCGGGCACGGCCTTCATCGGCCGCGAGCTGTTCTCGCCCGTCATCCGCACCGAGAACCGCTTCCAGTACGCCGACAACGTGACGTGGGTGGCCGGCAACCACAACTTCAAGTTCGGCGGCGACGCCAACTTCATCGCCGTCGACGCCATCTTCGAGCTGAACTTCGCCGGCCTCTTCAACTTCGGCGGCCTCACGGCCCAGACGCTCAACCCGAACTTCCCGAACCCCTCGAACCCGGCCGCGCCGGGCCGCCCCTGTCAGGGCGCGACCGACACCGACTGCGTCCCGTCGCTGACGCCCGTCCAGCAGTACGGCCTCGGCTTCCCCGGCAACTTCATTCAGGGCTTCGGCAACCCGGTCAGCGCCCTGAAGAACCGGCCGCTCGCCGTCTTCGCGCAGGACTCGTGGAAGATTCACCCGCGGCTCACCTTCAACTACGGCGTGCGCTACGACTACGAGATCACCGACGAGCTTGAGGTGCAGGACTTCCGCGACCCGCTCTCCGGCATCGTCGTCCCGGCCGCCACCACGCAGTCCTTCTACAACGCCTTCGGCATCCAGCAGGGCTTCCCGCGCGACAAGAACAACGTCGCGCCGCGCTTCGGCTTCGCGTGGGACATCTTCGGCAACGCCAACACCGTGCTGCGCGGCGCCTTCGGCCTCTTCTACGACCACCCGCTGCTCGCCATCGGCTTCAACTCCGACATCGCCGACAACGTGCAGCAGCAGCAGTTCATCGCGCTGCCCGGCAGCCCCGCGCCGACCGCGCTCCTCAACGCCGTGCAGATCTTTCAGGGCACGGTCTGCACCGGGCAGCCCGGCAACCCGCTCTGCCCGCCGGCCTTCCGCACGCCGGGCGTCGCCGCCGGCACCAACTACCAGTTCGGCCGCCAGCGCTTCGACGACCAGACCTTCCCCGGCTTCGGCCCGTTCCTGCCCTTCTCGCTGCCCGTCTCGACGGACTTCGAGTACGCCTACGCCAATCAGGCCAACGTGACGGTCGAGCAGAAGCTCGGCGAGAACATGTCCTTCTCGGCGAGCTGGCTGTTCACGGGCGCGCACCACCTGCCGCACCCGACCAACCTGAACGCGCCGAACAACACCGCGCTCATCGAGAACTTCCGCCGCTGCACGGGCGCGCTCCCGACCACGACGACCTCCGTCATCACGCTCAACCCGGCGACCTGCGCCAACGTCGTCGCCGCCCCGATTCCGGGGCTCGTCGTCGTCACCACGCGCGGCACGGTCGTCCAGCCCTTCGTCGCCAACCTCTTCCGCCCGTCGGGGCCGAACTACCTCTTCACGCGCTCGGTGACGGGCGGCGCGGTCAGCCCGGCCGTCTTGAACGCCGTGCTGTCGGCGACCAACGCGCTCACGCGCCCCAACCTCGTCACCACCTTCGGCGACATCAACGCGCAGGTCTCGGACGGCAACTCCGTCTACCACGCCGGCAACTTCGAGCTGCGCCGCCGCTTCGCCAACAACTTCCAGTTCCTCGCCTCCTACACGTGGTCGCACTCGATTGACGATTCGAGCGACTTGCAGACCCTCCTGCTGCCGCAGGACGTGACCCGGCTCGACCTGGAGCGCGCCGACTCGCTCTTCGACCAGCGCCACCGCTTCGTCTTCAGCGGCGTGCTGGCCTCGCCCGGCGGCTGGCGCGGGGCCGGCGGCTGGCGCTCGCTCTTCGCCGACTTCATCGTCGCGCCGATCTTCGAGATGTCCTCGGGCCGCCCCTTCAACATCCTGACGAATCAGGACACGAACAACGACCTGACGGGCAACACCGACCGCCCGTCGGTCGCGCCCGACGGCACGCTCATCGTCCCGCCGCAGTTCCAGTCGGGCAACCTCGGCCGCAACGCCGGCCTGACGCGCTCCTACCAGTCGCTCGACCTACGCGTCGCGCGCACGATCCCCTTCGGCGAGCGCCTCCGCCTCGAAGTCATCGCCGAGGGCTTCAACCTCTTCAACCGCTTCAACGAGGCGGCGGCCTCGCCCCGCTTCGAGGACGTTAACCTCATCAACGAGCGCGCCCCGAACGGCCGCTACCGCAGCCGCTCCACGGCCGCCTTCGACCCGCGCCAGTTCCAGTTCGGCCTCAAGCTGAACTTCTAAACCGGGCTTGAGACTTGAAGCGGCGGGTTGCTGAACCGGCAACCCGCCGCTTCTTCATTTTGCGCGCGGCGGGGGCGGGGCGCCCCGGATGCGCCCGCCGCGCCCGGCGCGTGTTTCGGGCGAACCCGCGCGGGGCGGGGAGCATCGCATGTGCGCGCCTCTCCCCTGAACGCCGGGTTGAAATCGCCCGCCTTGCTGTGAAAGACTGAGTCCCCATGAAGAGCATGAAATCAAAACTGACTTTGGCCTCCGCCGCGCTGCTCCTCGCCGCGCCGCTGGCGCTCGCGCAGTCGGGCGCGACCCGGCC
>DATMVI010000682.1:0-3748 GCA_035563275.1 Pyrinomonadaceae bacterium | reverse complement strand
GCGCGCTCGCGAGCCGCGCCGGCTCGCCCTCGCCGAGGCTCGCGGCCGCCTCGCCCTCGGCCCCGCGCCACGCCGCCAGTCGCGCGCCCGGCAAGACCGCTTGCAGCACCCGCGCCTGCTCTTCGAGCGCGCGCTGCGCCGCGGCCTCGTTGGCCGGCGCGTCGAGCAGCGCTTCGGCGACGGCCCTCGCGCCCTCACGCGCCTGCCGCTCCGTGACGTTGTACTCGACCGTGACGAGCCTCACCATCGCCTGCCCCGAGCCGAGCATGGCGGCGAGGTAGCCGAGCACGACGAGCAGGACGATGGGCGTCAGGCCGACGAAGAGGTAGGTGATGACGAGGCGGCGGCGCACGCGCCACAGCAGGAGCCGCTTGAGCCGGACGAGGAGTTTCAGGCCGTAGTAGCCGACGACCGCGGCGACGGCGAAAAACGTGAGCGGGCCGAGGGCGCCGACGAAGGTCTCGCGGTAGAGGGCCGTGTTCAGGACGAAGAGGCGCACGACGAAGAGCCCGGCCGCCGCCACGGCCACACGCGGCATCACGCCCCGCAGCCACGGCCGCACGGCCGAAAGCCTCCGCCCCGCCCGCTCGACCCAGCCTCTCCGCCCTGCCCCGTCCATCAAACCCCTCACCTCACTCCCGCCCACCCGGCGTCGCGATTCAACCTTTCACGCGCGGGCTGATTCTACACCACCGCGGGGCGCCGGGTGTCAGGCGTCGGGTGAACGCAGCTTGTCTTCAACCCGGCGCCCGGCACCCCCCGCCCTTTTTCACCCCGCCGAGGCGAGCGCCGTCTGCTCGGCGTCGCGTTCCTCTTCGTCATCGTCCTGCCGGCGCGCCGGCAGCGACAGTTTCTTCGTGGCGAAGAGGAGCAGCCAGAGGAGGCCGGGCGCGGCCGAGAGCAGCCCCGAGAGCACGGTCAGCGAGCGCGGCGTGAGCGGCCCCGTGAGCAGCCAGCCCGCGGCGAGGCCGCTCAGGCTGACCACGCCGATCTCGGCCGCGCGGTCGGTCGTCACGACCCGGCCCCGCAGGTTGTCCGGCAGCAGCCGCAGCAGCAAAGTGTCCTGCACCGCGAACTCCACGCCGACGACGAGGCGCGAGAGGAAGATCATCAGCGTCGCCAGCCAGAACGTCGGCATCAGCCCCGCGAGCGCGAACAGCAGGCCGTGCGCGATGATGCCCCAGCCGATGAAGCCGGCCACGCGCCCGCGCAACTCGGCGTGCGCCCCGACCCGCCGCGCCAGCATCATCCCGAGGAAGAGGCCCGCGCCCACGGCCGTGAAGACGAAGGCCACGCCCCTGTCGCCCTCCGGCCCGCCCTGCCCGGCGAAGACCACGCTCCCCACCCGCTCGTAGATGAGGTTGAGCGCGCCGCCGCCCACCGCCCAGAGGATGTTGACGACGAGCAGCGCCGCCACCAGCCTGTGGCCGGCGACGTAGCGGAAGCCGTCGCGCACGTCCTCCCACACGCCGCCGAGCAGGCGCCTGTGTCCCGCGGCCAGCGCCGCCGCGCCCTCCGGCGAGCGCGTCTCCGCCTCGGGGATGAGCCAGATCGAGTAGGCCGAGACGACGAACGAGAGCGCGTTGACGAAGAAGGCCACCCGGTAGCCGAAGAGGTCGCTGGCCGCGCCGCCCAGCGCCGAGCCGACCGCCATCAGGAGGAAGCGCGACGAGAACATCAGCGCGTTGGCCGCGAGCAGCCCGCGCGCGCCGGCCACGTTCGGCATCGCCCCGTTCCTCGCCCCCTCGAAGAGCGCCGAGACCAGCGTCAGCGCCGCCGTGCACGCGTACGCGATCCAGAGTTCGTCCGCCGCAGAGATGAACAGGAAGCCGAGCGCGAGGACGGCGCGCGCGAGGTCTGTCCAGATCATCACGGCGCGGCGCGACCAGCGGTCGGCGAGCGCCCCGGCCACCGGCGCGAGCAGCGCGAAGGGCGCGAAGCGCAGCACGACGAGGACGGCCGTCGCCTCCGGCGCGGCCCCCGTCACCGCCCGCACCAGCCCGAGCACGGCGATGAAGTTGAACCAGTTGCCCAGCTCCGAGACGACCTGCCCCGCCAGCAAATTCCTGAACGAGCGGTTGCCCCGCAACAGCTCCATGTAAGTCAGCGGCGCCATACGATCAGCAGGTGACGGGTGAACGGCGACGGGGCGAGGCGGCGCGCGTGAAACGGAAAAATTACGAGCCGCCTCGTCACTCTCGGCGGCTCGCCACAGACCTGCGCTCGGAAGTCCCGGCCCCTTTTATCCCTGATGATAACGCGCGCGCGGCCTTTCAGGTTCCTCCCCGCGCCGGCCCGGAATGACTTAATCTTCGGCGAGCGCGGCGACGTGGGCGCGCACCGTCTCGCCGAGGGTCGAGAGGTTGTAGCCGCCTTCGAGGCAGGAGACGAGGCGGCCGCCGCAGGCTTCGTCGGCCCACGCGCGGACGACGCGCGTGAGGTGGACGAAGTCTTCGTCTTCGAGCTTGAGCTGGCCGAGCGGGTCGGCGGCGTGCGAGTCGAAGCCGGCCGAGATGATGACGAGGTCAGGCCTGAACTTCGCGGCCACCTCTTCGAGCGCGGTCTCGACGGCGCGGCGGTGGTCGGCGGCCGGCGTGCGCGCGCGCAGGGGGACGTTCAGCGTGTAGCCGCGCCCGCGGCCGACGCCCGTCTCCCCGCGCGCGCCCGTGCCCGGGTACCACGGGTACTGGTGCGCGGAGAAGAAGAAGACCGAAGGGTCGTCGTAGAAAATCCCCTGCGTGCCGTTGCCGTGATGCACGTCCCAGTCCACGACGGCGACGCGCTCGACTTCGCGGTAGTGGCGCTGGGCGTAGCGCGCGGCGACGGCGACGGTGTTGAAGAGGCAGAAGCCCATGGCGCGGTCGGGCGTGGCGTGGTGGCCGGGCGGGCGCGAGGCGACGAAGGCCGCGCGCGCCTCGCCGCGCATGACAGCGTCGACGGCGCGGCAGGCCCCGCCCGACGTGCGCAGCGCCACGTCGAGCGAGCGCATCGAGACGGCCGTGTCGGCGTCGAGGTAGCCGCGCCCCTCGCTGACGGCGCGCTCGACGTGCTTGAAATGCTGCGGCGTGTGGCACGCCTGCACGTCGCCGCGCGGCGCGGCCGGGGCTTCGAGTTCGACGAGGCGCGGCCGCAGTCCCGCGTCCTCGCGCAGAGCCTGCATCACGACCGCGTAGCGCTCGGGGCTTTCCGGGTGGCCGGGGCCCGTGTCGTGCTGCTCGTAGATGGGATGGTGGATGATGGCCGTCGTCATGTGATGGATTATGGAAGCGCGCGGCGGCCGGGTCAAACGGCTGTTTTGCCCGCGCCGTGGGGAGCACTGTTTCAGTACGCCGGTGAATTTCGCCGGGTCACAGGCGGCAGGCTTCGGGCGCGCAAAACCGTTAGTTTTCGTGCGGTTTGCCCGATTGTGTGGTCGAGGAATAGGGTTTGCACGAGGCGGAGGGTCGGTGGCTCTCTCCAGTTTTTGCAGGGTTATTTTCCAGACTTCGGGGGAGACTGTGATGAAGAGATTTTTTGCCTTTCTGGTGTGCGCCGTGCTGCTGTTAACGACGATTGTGCCGGAGACCTTCGGGCAGACGCGGCGCAAGAAGTCGCGCTTCGGGCGCAAGGCGCGGACGGCGGCGATCATCGCCGGCGGCGCGGGCGTCGGCGCTCTGGTCGGCGGCAAAAAGGGCGCGGCCATCGGCGCGGGCGGCGCGGGCCTCTACGCCTTCAACCGGCGGGCGGCGCGGCGCAACTTCCGCGGGCG
>DATMVI010000681.1:0-13688 GCA_035563275.1 Pyrinomonadaceae bacterium | reverse complement strand
GGCGACGTGGTGCTCGCCATCGGCAACCCGCTCGGCATCGGCCAGACCGTGACCTCCGGCATCATCTCGGCGAAGGGGCGGCAGACGGGCCTCGGCGACGGCAGCTTCGAGGACTTCCTCCAGACCGACGCGGCGATTAACCGCGGCAACTCGGGCGGCGCGCTCGTGAGCGCCACCGGCGAGCTGATCGGCATCAACTCGCAAATCCTCTCGCCCTCGGGCGGCAACATCGGCATCGGCTTCTCGATCCCCTCGAACATGGCGCGCGACGTGATGAGCCAGCTCGTCAGCACGGGGCGCGTCCGCCGCGGCATGGTGGGCGTCTCGATCCAGCCGGTGACGGCCGACATCGCGGCCAGCCTCAGCCTGCCGGCCGCGCGCGGCGCCCTCGTCAGCGAGGTGCAGCCCGACAGCCCGGCCGAGCGCGCCGGCGTCCGCCGCGGCGACGTTATCACGGCCGTCAACGGCACGCCCGTGGCCGACTACAACGCGTTCCGCAACGTCATCGCGCGCACGCAGCCCGGCACCGAGGTGACGCTCACGGTCTCGCGCGACGGCCGCGAGCAGCAGTTGCGCGCCACGCTCGCCGAACTCCCCGTGGAGCGGGCCGAGGGCGAACGCCCGGCCGCCGGAGGCGAGGAGAACACCTCGGGCGGCGGGAGGCTCGGCGTGACGGTCGAGCCTCTGACCGCGGAGGCCGCGGCGCGGCTCGAACTGCCGCGCGACACCCGCGGGCTGCTCGTCACGGGCCTTGACCCGGACGGCCCCGCGGCCGAGGCCGGCATCCGCCGCGGCGACTTGATTCAGGAACTCAACCGCCGGCCCGTGGCCACGCGCGAAGACCTCCGCGCGGCGCTCGCCGGCGCGGGCGAGCGCCCCGTGCTCCTGCTCGTCACGCGCGACGGCCGCAGCAACTACCTGACCGTCCGCCTGCGCGCGCAATAAACGGCGCGGCGGGCGACAACGCGCAAAGCCCCTCCGGCTCGAACGCGCAGACCCGGCGCGCGGGGCGACCGCCGAGAGGGCGGCCAGACACGAAGGGCGCGCGGCGGAAGCGTTTGACTTCCGCCGCGCGCCCCTCTTGCTTCCCGGTCACTTCACCGCCCGCGCCCTGCGCCTTTCTCGAACTTTTCGCGCGCAGAACTTTTTCGCGGCCCGCCCTTCGTCTATAATTGCCTCCGAGCTGAAGCGTCCTTGTCCGCCGCCGGCCCTCGCTCGTCACCGGCGCGCGCGCCCTCTTGACCGGGGAGCGGATGCCTTGATGATTAAAGTCCGCGACATGAGCCTCGACGAGATGCAGGCCCTCGTGCGCCGGATCGGGTTCGGCCACTTGGGTTGCGCGCGCGGCGGGCGGCCCTACGTCGTGCCGATGAACTACGCCTACGATGCGCCAGACCTCTACTTCTTCACCACCGAAGGCACGAAGACCGAGTTCATCGACGCCAACCCGGAAGTCTGCCTTCAGGTGGAAGAGATCGCGGACGCGAGCCGCTGGCAGAGCGTCATGCTCACCGGCCGCGCCGAGCGCCTCAGCCGGCCGGCCGAGATGGAGCGCGCCATGCAAATACTGACCGCGCGCAACCCGACGCTCGCGCCGGCCATCAGCGAGACCCGCATCGACGCGTGGGGGCGGCCCAACAACATACGCCTCTACCGCCTCCGTCCAGAGATCATCGACGGGCGCGCGGCCTCCCCCGCCGCGCCCTAGGATACGGTTTTACCTGCCCCCGCGCGGCCCGGCGCTCCACCCCTGCCGGACGCGCGAAACCAACCCCACCCGGCCCGCTGCTCGCGGCGGCGCGAAGCTATTTTAGCAACAGAATTTGCAAGGTTTAACTAAGTTAAATAAACCGTTGCAAATAAAGGAGTTGACAACGTCTGTCAGGTTCCTTTAAGCTGCGCGCGACCCTGTTCCCCCACATCAGGGGGAAGTTGCGGGTCGCCTGTCCTTTTATTTCCGTCTGAAAATAACCCCTTATCTGGCCGTAGGGAAGAAGGCTGGGTGTGCCCGTTCGCACAAATTTGGGATGCCGGGAAACCGGCATCAAGGCCCATTTTCCGTCAATTCTGGAGGTTCACGTGAGAAAAAATCTACTCTCCCCGATGACATCACTGGCGATGTCACTTTCTCTTCTGCTCGGGATTCTGGTCGCCGACCTGACCAACGTCCACAGCGTGGCGGCCGTGGGGGCGAAGGCCGGCGGGGCGCGGGGCGGCGCAGTCGTCGCCCGCGGCACGCTCGTCGCTAGCACCATCAGCGCCACGAACGTTCGGGTGAACGGCGTCGTCACGAGCGGCGTCTTCCGCGGCAGCGTCGGCCTCGTGGACAGCGTCGTCTACGGCGAAACGACCGCGAGCGCCGACGGGGTCTTCCCCGGCGACGGCTACACCGCGAATGCCGGCGGGGTCTTCCCCGGTGACGGCTACACGGCGAATGCCGGCGGCGTCTTCCCCGGCGATGGCTACACGTCGAACGTTACGGGCGTGTTCCCCGGCGACGGCTATACCGCGAACGCCGGCGGCGTCTTCCCCGGTGACGGCTACACGGCGAACGCCGGCGGCGTCTTCCCCGGCGACGGTGAGGCGGTGCATAGCGGCGGGGTCTTCCCCGGCGACGGCATGCAGATCACCGGCGGGGTCGTGGAAGGCGACAACGTTCAGATCGTTAACGGCGTCATCACCGGCCAGAACCTGAGAGTCGTCGGGGCGGTCGTAAAGGGCCAGTCACGGGCGAAGGCCCGCCGCTAGGTCGGCGGCGAGTCGCGCGGGCACGCTCAAGCGAATCATCCCGGTCGCCGTCGCCGCCGGGGCGGGGCAGCCACGTCGTGGGCTGCCCCGTTCCTTTTTACCGCCGCGGGCGGCGGCCGGAGAGGATTGTCCTTTAGGCGGCATGCGACTATGATACTCCGCAGCCCCGCCGCTCACGCGCCCGTCGCCCCGCGCACGCGGGGGAGGCCGTCCGGGGCAGCACCTCACCGGGACGGTTTGACGATTAACAGCCCGGAGATTTTTTTCGGGGCGGGCTTCCGGCCCGGCCCCGGGGTCGGTGTCGTCGCGCCCGGCGCGGCCGGCCCTGCGAAGTCATGAATAATAATCGCGTCATCTCTTACTTCGTCGGGATCAACATTCTGGTGGGCGCGGTGATCCTCGTCTACTGCGCGCTCCACGTGCCCGCCGGGCGGCTGGACATGAAGTACGTCCTGCTGTCGCTCGTCACCATCTTCCTCAGCTCGCGCATCACCATCGCCGTCCCCAACTCCAGCGGCCACCTCACCGTCTCCGACACCTTCATCTTCCTCGTCATGCTCCTCTACGGGCGCGAGGCCGCGGTCTTCCTCGCCGCGGCCGAGGGCGGCTACTCTTCGATCTCCTACGGGCGCAAGGCGAGCACCGTCGCCTTCAACAGCGCCATCATGGGCGGCTCGACCTTCATCTGCGGGACGACGCTGAGGTGGGTCTTCGGGCCGCTGACCGAGCTGCCGGAGTCCGACCCGCGCACCTTCGTGGCGGCCATCTGCACGATGGCCCTCGTGCAGTACCTCGTCAACTCGATCCTCGCCGCCGTCTTCACCGCCCTCAAGCGCAACGACGGCATCATCCACACGTGGGCGAAGTATTACCTCTGGTCTTCGATCACGCACCTCGCGGGCGCGTCGGCCGCGGGCATCATCTCGCGGCTCGTCGCGCACTTCGGCTTCTACTACGTGCTGCTGACGACGCCCATCATCGTCATCGTCTACCTGACCTACCGCACCTACCTCAAGAACATCGAGACCTCGGCCGAGCAGGCCGAGCGGGCCGAGCGCGAGCGGATGCAGGCGCACTACGCGCAGATCGAGAAGCTGTCGGCGCTGGGCGAGCTGGCCTCGGGCGTGGCGCACAACTTCAACAACACGCTGACGGGCATACTGGCGCGGGCGCAGCTTTTGCGCGGGGCGAAAGACCCGGCCGAGATCGAGCGGGGCCTCGGGATCATCATCCGGACGGCCGAGGACGGCGCGAAGACCGTCAAGCGGATTCAGGACTTCGCGCGCCAGCGGCGCGACAAGGACTTCGTGCCCATCGACGCCGACCAGCTCATGCACGAGGTGGCCGAGATGACGCGGCCCCGCTGGAAGGATCACGCCGAGGCCCAGAACGTCCACATCACGCTGGAGCGCCAGATCGGCTCGCGCGCCACCATCATGGGCGACGCCGGCGAGCTGCGCGAGGTGCTCATCAACATGGTCTTCAACGCCGTGGACGCGATGCCGCAGGGCGGCCGCCTCACGCTCTCGACGCGGGCGACGAACGGCGAGGTCGAAATCTCGGTGAGCGACACGGGGACGGGGATGACCGAGGAGGTGCGCACGCGCATCTTCGACCCGTTCTTCACGACGAAGGGCAAGGCCGGCATGGGCCTCGGCCTCTCGGTCAGCTACGGCATCGTGCGCCGCCACGAGGGGACGGTCGAGGTCGAGTCCGAGGTCGGGCGCGGCACGACGTTCCGGGTGCGGCTGCCGGCCGCGTCGGCCGACGCCGTGCAGCCGCACGCCGAAGGGCGCGTCGCGGCGCAGCTCCCCGTGCCCGCGCCGTGCGACCTGCGGCTCCTCGTCGTGGACGACGAGGACTACGTGCGCGAGCTGCTGCGCGACATCCTCGAACGCGAGGGCTGCGAGGTGATCCTCGCGGCCGACGGCCACGAGGCGATGTCGCTCTTCGAGACGCGCGAGTTCGACGCCGTTTTCACAGACGTTGGGCTGCCCGGGATGAGCGGGTGGGAGCTGGCGCGCTACGTGCGCCGGAAGAACGAGTCCGTGGCGCTGGCCGTCATCACGGGCTGGGGCGACACGGTGAGCCACGAGGAGCAGTCGGCGTCGCAGGCCGACTGGGTCGTGCCCAAGCCCTTCAGCATCGACCGCATCATCAACCTCGTCCGCGAGGTCGCCCGCCGCAAGGCCGCGCAGGAGATGCTCGCGCTGCCGAAGCGGTAAAGAAAGTTTCGAGTTTCGGGTTTCGAGTTAAAGGCAAAAGACAAAAGACGAAGCGCCGGCCGCGAAGCATCAACTTCGCGGCCGGCGCTTCGTCTTGAACTCGAAACTCGAAACTCGGAACCCGAAACTTCTATTCCTCGACGTAGGCGGCGGGCTGGCGGACGGTGTAGACGCCGGTGGGGACGCGGGCGCGCGCGCGGCGCGGGTCGGCCGTCGCGTCGGCCGCGGCCGAAGCCTTGCCCGGCGACTTTTTGCGCGAAGCCTTGCCGGCCCCTTTCGCCTCGCCGGCCGCCCTGACCTCCTCGGCCGAGGGGATGGGGGCGGCCGCGTCGGCGCGGCTCTCGGCCTCGGCGCGCGCCTCGTAGAAGTCCTGCCACCACGAGGCCGTCGACCAGATGGCCTCGGGGCAGCTCGAAGCCGACGAGAGGCCGGGCGTCAGCTCGATGCCGGCCAGCCCGAAGACGGTCTCGACGAAGGCGGCGCTCGGCAGGCCGAAGCCGGCCACCAGCGGGTTCTCGCCCGCGCCCGTCCCCCAGACGTAAGCGAGCCACGGCAGGACGTGGCTCGGCAGGTCGATGACGCTGCGCTGCATCTCGACGCGCGCGACGTTGTTGGTGACGGGGCGCGGCGTGTCGGTGAAGTTGACGACGGCGACGTTGGGGAACCACTTCGGGTCGGCGTAATCGCGGAGCTGGCAGCGCCGGACGGCGTTGGTCTGCGGCACGGCCGAAACGTCGCCGAGGTCGAGCGGGACGGAGACGAAGCTGCGGTCGTTCGCGACGATGCCGGCCAGAGACCAGAAGCTCGGCAGCATGTCGGCGCGCAGCCGGCTCTGCGCGCAGCGGATGCGGAAGTGCGCGAGGTCGCTGCCGCCGAGGAGGATGACGGAGCCGGCCGCGTCCGCGCCCGCGGTGGCGCGCTTGAGCCAGTCGAGGTTCGACTCGCCGTCTTTGGCGGGGACTTCTTCCAGCCCCGGGTTCTTGCTGGTCGCCGGGGCGTGTCGGATCGAGATCGTCATTCGCGGTTCTCCTATTGGATGAAGCGTCGGTGGATGTGTTGCGAGCGGGGGCGCTCGCCGGGCTTGATGACGGGCCACGCCTTGATGTCCATGCGGACGCGCGCGCCGGCGTCGGCGAACTCGACGGTCAGGAAGTGGTCGTCCACGAGCGTGTACGCCTCCTCGACCACGATCTCGCCGCTCGGCGCGCCCTGCACCTCGAACGAGGGGTACTTGCCCGGCGGCCGGCTCCACTTGCGGCCGACCTTCTCGTCGACGAGCGCGGTCGGCGACGAGATGACCTCGATCAGCTCGGCCCCGGAGCCGAGCTGCACGCTCGCGATGCGGCCGTAGTGAACGTCGCCCGTGAGCATGACGACGGAGTGGCGCGACCCGGCGATGATGCGGGCCAGCTCCTCGAACTGTTTGTAGTCGGGGAGGTGGCGGTCGGTGAACTTGCCCCAGAAGCCGGCCTTCTCGGCGAAGAGCGGCTGGCCGAGCGTGAGCACGCCCGGCCCACGCAGGTTCGCCACCCAGCCGCGCAGCCGCTCGAGGTCGGAGTCGAGCATGAACTGGCGGAGGTCGGGCGTGCGGTTGACGCGCGTGTCGGCGAAGAAGAAGGAGAGCGGCGGGACGGAGAACTCGACGACGGCCGAGCCGGAGCTGAAGTCCGACTGGAAGGCGTCGAAGAGCGAGCGGGCGACCGACCACCAGTCGTCGCGCCCCTCCTGCCTCCAGCTGTCGCGGATGGCGGTGGCCCAGTTCGGGGCGTTGTTCCAGAACTCGTGGTCGTCGGCCGTGAAGTAGTTGGCGCCGCGGCGCAGCGCCTCGTTGAAGCCGGCGGCCGTCCCCGACTGGCTCCACGCGCGCCAGTAGTTCTCGAAGTGGCGCACTTCGAGCTCGGCCCGCGTGTGGGTGTGGACGGAGTAGTGGTACCACGGGGCGTCGAGGTAGACCTGATCGCCGCACCAGAGCTTGATGTCGGGGCGCTCGCCCTCGGGGAGGTTGAAGAAGGTGTTGCCGAGCTTGCCCGACTCGTCGTTGCGCTCGCAGAAGCAGGAGCCGAGCATGACGGTGAAGGGCTTGGCGTCGAGCGCCGGGAGCGCGCCCGGCAGCGTGGTGAAGGTCGCCTCGCCGCGGCGCGCGTCGCCGACGAACAGCTCGGCGCGGTACTCGCGGCGCGGCTCCAGCGCGGCGAAGCTGTAGCGCGCGTATTCGAGCGTGTAGGAGCCGTCCTGCGCGGCCCAGCGGCCGGGCAGCGGGAGCGGCGGCAGGGGGGCCGGCGGCGTCAGCGCGAGCCGCGCCTGCCCCAGCCCCTCGTTGAGCGCGCCCACCCACACGGTCGCCGTGTCGGCCGTCACGCCGTGGGGAATCACAAGGTATGCCATAGGAGATAAGTCTCCGAGTCTCAGGTTCCGGGTTTCGAGTCCCGAGTCTCGGGTTGCGGGCTTCGAGTTCGGGGCTGCTCCGCCCGTGACTCGAAACCCTTAAACCCGAAACTCTTCACGCGTTGACGATGTGTTCGGCGATGCGCTCGGAGAGCGCGGTGATGGTCGCCGAGGGGTTGACGCTAAGCGCGGTCGGGATGACGGAGCCGTCCGAGACGTAGAGGCCGGGGTAGTGGTAGACCTCGCCGAACTCGCCGACGACGCCGGCCGCCGGGTCGTCCGACATCGCGCAGCCGCCCAGAGGGTGCGCCGTCAGGAGCTTCCGGAGCGGCCAGCGCCAGAGCAGGCTCGTCTCGTAGCGCCCGCCGAGCGCGCGGCTCAACTCCTTGAGCACGCGCTCCATCTCGCCGAACATCCTTTTGCTCCGCGAACTGTCCCAACTGATCTCGATGTTGCCGCCCGACAAACTCATCCGGCCGTCGGCCGCGTCCGTGCCCATGCCGAGGTAGGGGAGCAGGCGCGGCGTCACGCCGCCCTGAAAAAGTTTCTCCGCCCCGTCGGTGAAGGCCGAGGCCCGCGTCAGCCCCATGACGCGGTAGGCGTACTTCCGGAGGAAGAGTTTCAGCTCCTTGAGCCGGCTCGGCGAGGGCAGGGCGCTCTCCAGATACCAGAGGAAAGGGTCTGGGAAGCCGAGGTCTTGAATGCTGACGCGGTGCTCGCCCGCGGCGAGCGTGGTCATCGCCGTGATGCTCGGCCCCTGCCCCGGGTCAACCTCGCGGTTCGACTCGAAGGTGCCGGCGAGGATGAAGTCGCCGTTGCCGGAGAAGTTCCGGCCGAGGGCCGGGCCGAGGCGCGGGAGCGTGCGGTGCTGGTCGCGGCAGCGCAGGAGCAACTCGGTCGAGCCGAGCGAGCCGGCCGAGACGATGACCTTGCGGCCGACGACCGAGCCGCGCTCGAAGCGGCCGCCGTCGTCCGCCCGGTAGCGCCGGAAGTGGACGCGGTAGCCCGCGCCCCCGGCCGGCTCGATCTTGTCCGCGAGGTGGAGCGGGTAGACCTCGGCGCCGTGGTTCTCGGCGGCGCGCAGGTAGGTGAGGTCGACGGTATTCTTGGCGTGGACGTGGCAGCCGAGCATGCAGTTGCCGCAGTAGACGCAGCCGTCCTGCGTCGCGCCGTGCGGGTTCGTGCGCTCGGGGCCGGTGTAGACGCAGATGTCCACCAGCTCGGCGCGGCGGCCCGCGGCGGCCGAGGCGGCGAGGAAGGCTTCGGTGCGGCGCGGCATCGCGAGGCCGGCGGGCGGCGTGAGCGGCCGCGCCTCAAGCATCTCTTTGGCCTTGTCGTAAAACGGGTCGAGCGCTTCGCGCTTGACGCCCTTCGGCCAGCGCGGGTCGAGGAAGATTTCGGGCGGCGTGCGGAGGTGGACGTTGAAGTAGACGAGCGAGCCGCCGCCGACGCCGCTGGCCTGCATGACGTCAATCTTCCTGAAGGCGCGGTAGTCGAGCAGCCCGAAATCTCTGTCGTTCCAGAAGGCGCGCGCGACCTGCCCCGTCGTGCGCGGGAAGTCCTTCCGGCCCCAGCGCCGGCCCCGCTCCAGCACGCACACGGAGCGCCCGGCCCCGGCCAGCCGGCAGGCGTTGACCCCGCCGCCGAAGCCCGACCCGATGACCACCACGTCGTAAGACTCTTTCATCTTCGCTCACCGGCGCCGCCCGCGGGCGCGGCCTCCGTCGGCCGCGTCGAGCCGCGGCGTAGCTCCCCGACCTCGCGGCGGGTCAGGAGGAACGTGACGAGGATGGGGAGGCCGGTGAGGGCCAGCAGGATGAGGAAGGTGACGAAGAAGGTTCGGTCCTCGGTGACCCACGGCAGCGCGTCGGGGTCGGCCCGGAAGGCGGCGTAGGAGCCGAGGCGCGCCGGGGCCGGGTAGCGGGCGAAGAAGACGGCGAAGCTCAGGCCCGCGACCGCCACGTAGAGGGCGCGCAGTCGCTTGCGCCAGCCCCGCAGCACCCAACGGAAGCCGAGCCAGTTGCCGAACCACCCGCCCGCGAACAGGCCCATCAGGAAGAGGCCGTAGAAGGCCGCGTAGTCGGGCCGCCCCGGCAGGCGGTCGAAGATGGGGCTGATGTACTGCGTCTCCCAAGCCGGGTAGGCGAGCATGAAGACGGTCGCCCCCGGCCCGAGGAAGAAGGCCGCGTAGACGAGCGAGCGCAGCAGGTGGCGGTGGTAGACGGCCGCGAGCGACGCCTCTGAGCGCCGGCGGGCGGCCTCGATGACCGGCGCGCCTGCGTCGGCGAACAGCGCGCCCGCGGCGAAGGCGATTTGAACGTCCGTCAGGACGACTGGCATGGCGTTGACTCCTCCGCGGCAAGCGGGGCGGCGGCAGGGCGTCGGCGTCGGCGGCCCTCGCGCGGGCCTGCCGTCTGCCGCCCGCCCCCTACGTGTTAGTCAGGTCGAGGCCGACGCGGAGGCGCTGGGCGTGCCACTCCTCGTCCATGAGGAGGAAGTAGCCGAAGAGGCGGTACTTGTAGGCGGCGTCGGGCGTCTGCGGGCTCCACGGCACGAGCCAGTCGGTGGCGTAGAGCAGCATCCCGAGGTAGAGGCCCGAGGCGATCTCGACGATCTCGTCGATGCAGAAGCGGTCGGGCGGGATGTTGCGCAGCTTCGGCCAGCGGTAGTTGAACTGGTAGACGGTCTTGCCGCCGTTGTCGGCGAGCTTGCTCGGCCGGTTCGGCCGCCCGATGAAGAAGAAGGTGTGCGCGTCGTAGTCGTAGCGCCGCTTCTCCTCGGGCGTGGCCGGCTCCATCCAGACGTTGGCGACCTTCATCAGGCCCCGCACGAAGCGCTCCTTCTCCGTGCGGAAGGCGACCTCGTTGGAGGCGAACCACGCCGGGTCTCGGCCCATCTCCTCGCCGCCGTCCGTCCACCGGGCGAGCTCGGCCGCGTCGATCTCGCGGAACTGCTTGCCGAGCCACGGCGAGAAGTGGCGCGAAGCCTGCCACGCGACGTTGATCGAGTTGACGCCGAAGGCCCCGAGCAGGTCGGCGCTGTGCCACGAGACGAGCGCGCCGCGGTAGAAGCCGTCCATCCTCTGCGGCGGGCGGCCGGCGTTGAAGAGCGCGAAGAGCTTGCGCATCTCGGGCGCCTCGTTGTCGTGCCCCCTGACGAGCGCGTCGGCGTACGCCTTGAGCGTCCGCATCACGTCGCCGGACTGCCCCACGTCGGCGCGCGCCTGCCGCAGCGCGTCGTCGTCGACGTTGCCGTCGGGCGCTTCGGCGAGCAGCAGCGTCGCGAACTTCTCGCGCCCGGCCTGTTGACCCTCGACGCGGGTGGTGACGGCGGCGTCCGTCACGCCGAGCGAGGGGAAGAGGCGCTGCGCCTCGACGTTCCACTCCGGCTCGAAGAGCAGGAAGTAGCCGAAGTGCTGGTAGCGGTAGCGCGCGGGGTCGGCCGCCGGGTTGTAGCGCTCGAAGAGGTGGTCGGTGGCGAAGAGCACTTGGCCGAGGTAGAGGCCCGCGGCGATCTCGACCATCTCGTCCACGAGGTGCGTGAGCGGCGGTTGGTTGCCGAGCGCGTGGTAGCGGTAGTTCAGACGGAAGACCTCGCGCGGCGTCCCCCTGTAGAGCGAGGGCGCGCGGTGGGCGGCGAAGTGGCCGCCGTTGCGGTCGTGCCCGTAGCGCAGGCGCTCGGCCGGCGGCGGCTCCTGCAAGTGCCACATGAAGTTCAGAAGCGCGTTGGCGGCGACGTTGACGAGCGACTGCTCGATGCGGTTGAAGTGGTTGATGCCGCGGAAGACGGGCACGTCCGCCGGCACGTCGCGGCCGACGACCTGCGCGCGCTCGCCCTCGCCCATCGGCCGGTAGCTCTTGCCGCCCCACGGGCACGCGCCAACGACGGCCGAGCCCCAGACGTAGCCGAGGACGTTGCCGTACTCGGCGGCGAGGCCGGTCAGGTCGCCGGTGCGCAGGCCCGGCGCGACGCCGTAGTAGTGGCCGTCGAGGCGCTCGAAGGTCTTGCCCAGCTCGAAGAGCTTCGCCATCTTGCGGAAGGGCGGCGCGTCGTTGTCCCAGCTGCCTTCGAGCTGCGCGATGTAATCCTTCATCGTCTCAAGGACGGAGGAGGAGGCGGCCGCGTCGGCGCGAATCTGCCTGACGAGCTCGTCTTCGGGGTCGGCCCCTTCGAGGCAGGTGAGCGTCGTGAGTTGCTCGCGCGAGACGGGGCGCAGCTCGCGCTCGGTGCGCAGGCCCGCGGCCGCGAGCGTGTCGCGCGGGATGTCGATCTCGAACTCCTCGCGCGGCCGCGCGTTGAAGCGGACGGCCCCGCCCGTCGTGCTCAGGGGCTGGCCCGAAGGGGCCTTGACCGTGACGTAGATGTCGGGCGAGTCGGCGAAGAGCGAGGCGAAGCCGCTCTGGTCGTACTCCAGACGGAAGCGGCCGCCGGCGTCCGAGGTGACTTCACCGAGCAGGTCGTCGAACATCATGTCCTTGTCGAAGACGCTGACGACGAGGCCGGGGACGCCCTCCTTCGACTCGGCCTCGCGGACGCGGCCCGTGATCTCGTATTTCATCCTCCCTCTCCTCCCTCGTCAGTGTTCGCGCGCGATCAGCTCGCTGTGGTGGACGCCGAGGTGCAGCCCCATGAAGCGGTTGGTGAGCCGGTAGTGGTCGAAGCCGTTGCCGTAATTGTCGCGGCGGAAGGGGAGCAGCTCCTCGTAGACCTTTTTGAAGCTCTTGCGGTCGTAGACGGAGATGGTGTTGTAGCCGCGGTTGCCGGTGACGATGTACTTGCCGTCGGGCGAGACGCGCGTGGCGTAGACGCCGTCGAGGATGCGGCCGCGCGTCACCTGCCACGTCTGGAGGATGTAGTGCGTGCTGGCGGGGAAGGCCTTGCGCGAGAAGGCGCCGAGCAGCGTGTGCAGCTTGTCGCGGACGGCGAAGGCGCGCGTCGTCCAGCGCGGCGTGTCGGGCAGGAAGCGCGCCTCGGCGAAGCGCTCCAGAGGGATTTCGACGACGCCGTGGTTGCCGCCCGACGCGACGTAGAGCGTGTCGTCGTGGATTTCGAGGTCGGAGTTGAGGTGGGCGGGGAACTCGGCCGAGCCGCTCCACGTGCGCGTGATGGTCGCGGTCGGCAGGTCGATCTCGTAGATGTACTCGCGGATGAAGCCGGGCGACCAGTTGACCCAGTCGTCGTTGTCGGTGATGAGCGAGTAAGTCGCCGCGTAGCCGACCTGCCGGGTGGGGTGGACGCGGACGTGCCAGACGTTGTTCTGCGTCTTGACGATCTTCGCGCGCTTCTCCGGCACGGGTTCTTCGAGGTCGAAGACGGCGACCTGCCGCACGTCGCGCCGCTCGGGGCCGAGGTCGCCCATCAGGACGTAGCGCTGGGCGGCGTCCCAGCGCAGCTCGTGCGCGTTGGCGAGGTAGTGGGGGCCGAGGTTTTCCGGGTGGCCGAGGTCGTCGACGTGGAAGCGGTAGAGGTGGTCGCCGATGGCCCCGAGGAAGCGGAGGCTGTCGGGGTACCAGAGGTGGTGCGTGTTGGCGCGCAGGCGGTAGTCGGACTCCTCGAAGGTCATCGTGGACTGGCGCGCCACCTCGCGCATGTTCCGCGGGTCGGAGATGTCGAGGAGCATGATGGTCTGGCTGAAGTTGCCGAGCAGCGCGAGCTGCCCGTTGGGCGCGAGCGAGGGGTTGTGCGCCGAGCTGATGCCGTAGAAGTGCTGGATGTAAGACTTGCGCTCCGGCCAGTCGAAACGGAGGATGCCGGCGCTGCCGATGAGGCCGTCGAGGTGCGGGCCGTCGAGCGCGAAATAGACGCTGAAACGCTGGTCGTCCATTGCTGTCTCCTTAGCGGGTGCGCGAATGGTTCAAGAGGCCACGGGACGCGAGAGCGTGATGAAAGGCTTTCTGGGCCTTGATGCGGCCGGGGCGGCCTCAAGTGGAAAGAAGCGGCCCCTGTAAGACCGGTGAGGCTAACGAGCTTTGGCTCTCGTCAGCGGGACAACCGAGAAGCGCGTAAAAATTATTACTGAACCGGCCGCGTGTCAATCAAATTCTGCGGACGCGGGGCCGGCCTTCGCGAAGGGGCCGGGGGTGAGGCTCGCGGCACGCGTCGAGTGCCGCGAGCCCCCCGGTGAGTGACCGCGCGCACGCGCCGCGGCCTATTGAATCTGGAGGAACTGGGCGAGGCCCGGGTTCCCGTTCGGGCCGTTGCCGAGCGTCGGCGGGTTGGGCGTGCCGCCCGGCGCGCCCCAGTTGGGGTTAGGCCCCATGTTCGGGCATTCGCTGCTGGCGCTGAAGACGCCGGTGGTCGAGCCGTCGTCGCCGGGCGCGCCGGGCTGGC
>DATMVI010000680.1:0-13805 GCA_035563275.1 Pyrinomonadaceae bacterium | reverse complement strand
GCGCTCGACAGGCGGAAGTCGCCCGAGAGGTCTACGGCCCTGACGTGCGTCGGCAGCCGCGGCGCGATCTCCAGCGCCTGCCCGTGCGGGAGCGCGAGGAAGACGCAGTCGAGGTCATTCAAACTCTCGAAATCTCCCGGCGCGGCGACGAAACTCAACTCCGTCAGGCCGAGCAGGTTGCGGTGCACGTCCGCGACGCGCTTGCCCGCGTGCTCGTTCGCCGTCACGAAGACGACCTCCGCCTGCGGGTGGAAGAGCAGGATGCGCAGAAGCTCCGCCCCGCCGTAGCCCGACCCGCCGTAAATGCCGATGCGAATTTTCTCTTTCACAGCCGCCCCACTCGTCCTATCATCATCCCGCGCGCCGGGGTCGCGCGGCGTGAACCCAAACATAAAGACGAACGCAGGAGGAGCCTACGGATGAGCCGCCCACGCGCCGTGTTCCCTTTCATCGCCCTCGCCGTCGCCTTCATCACGCTCGGCGTGACGAGCAACCGCGTCTTCGTCTACGTCGGCGTCGTCTTCCTCGCCGTCGCCCTCGCGCGCCTCCTGTTCCGCCGCTGACTTCGACGCCTCAGGCGAGCGCCCCGACCGTGCCCGCCACCTTCGGCCGGATCAGCTCGAAGAGGCGCGCGCCGTCGCGCTTGGCGTTGCCGGCCGGGACGCCGAACTCGCGCTCGATGAACTCCTCGCCCATCCGCGAGTCGGTGACGGAGCCGGCCACCAGATCGACGCCCATGCCCCGCCGCCTGAACAGCTCGACCCCGCCCCACACGCCGACGTAGTCGGACGCGCAGAAGACGACGGCCGCGATGGCCCGCCGCAGCTCCGCGTCGTCGAAGACCGAGTCCACCGAGTAGCCGCCGAGGATGCCGTCGCCCAGCTCGATGACGACGAGGTCGGGCGCCTCCTCGTTCAGCCGCGCGATGATCGCCTTCGCCACCGGCGCGAGGTCGCCGACGCCGACCGTCGAGGGCAGCCCGCAGTCGAGGAAGCTCGCCACCGCCACGGCCCCGTGGTCGGCCATGTTGAGCGTGTCGCGCAGGCAGGCCACGCCCGAGAGCTTCCCGGCCGCGACGCGCATCCCCGCCCGCGTCGCCTGACGCACGATCTCGGTGGCGGCGAACGTCTTGCCGCTGTTCATGCACGCGCCCGCGACGACGACGAGCGGCGCGCACCCTCCGGGCAGCGACGCGCGCAAAGGCAGCGCCGCGTCCGAGATGTTGCGCACGCGCTCGTCCCCGCCGCAGACGAAGCCGACGACCTCGGCCTCGATGGCGTCGCTCAGGCTCGAATGGTGGCCCGTGCAGCGGCCGAGCACGCCGCCCATGTTCAGAAGGTGGAGGCGGTCGCCCTCGGCGACCCACTCCGGCACGTCGCCGACGAAGCCCTTGAGCGCGCGCCGCGCGCCCAGCGCGCCGACGAGCACGTCGCCGGGGTTGATCTTGGCGAGGCGGCCCGAAGCCAGCTCAAGCTGGTTGTAGGTCGCGCTGTCGGTCAGCGCCCGCACCACCACCGCGTCGCCCACGCGCCCGCGCCGGCGGCCGCCCGCGACCGCCAGCGTCCGCCCCAGACCCAGCCCCGACACCACCGACCCGACCTTGTCGGCCTCGACCACCTTAACCCGCGCGCCGTGTTCCATCGTCAACTCCTTAAAGGCCGTGAATCGTCAATCGAAAAAGCAGTTCTCAGTCGTCAGTCGTTAGTTCTCAGTTTTAACTGACCACTGACGACTGATGGCTGACGACTTCTACTCACGATTCACGGCTTTCCTCGTCCTCAGCCGCAGGGCGTTGAGCTTGATGAAGCCCTCGGCGTCGCGCTGGTCGTAGACGTTGTCGGCCTCGAAGGTGGCGAGGCGCTCGCGGTAGAGCGTGTGCGGCGAGCGGCGGCCGACGACCGTCACGTTGCCGCGGTAGAGCTTGACGCGCGCCTCGCCCGTCACGTGCCGCTGCGTGTCGTCAATCGTCCGGCGCATCAGCTCGGATTCGGGCGCGAACCAGAAGCCGTAGTAGACGCTCTCGGCGAACTTGAGGCTCACGGCGTCCCGCAGCCGCAGGACTTCGCGGTCGAGCGTGATGGATTCGACCGCGCGGTGCGCCGCGTGCAGGACGGTCACGCCCGGCGTCTCGTAGACCCCGCGCGACTTCATCCCGACGAAGCGGTTCTCGACCAGATCGACGCGCCCCACGCCGTGCTCCCCGCCCAGACGGTTGAGCCGTTCGAGCAGCGCGACGGCGCCGAGCCGCTCGCCGTCGAGGCTCACGGGCACGCCCCGCTCGAAGCCGACGACGACGTACTCGGCCTCGGCCTTCGCCGCCTCCGGCGCGGCCGTCATCTGGAAGATGTCCGCGGGCGGCTCGGCCCACGGGTCTTCGAGGATGCCGCCCTCGTAGGAGACGTGCATCAGGTTGCGGTCGGTCGAGTAGGGCTTCTCGGCCGTCGCCGCCACGGGGATGCCGTGCTCTTTGGCGTAGGCGATGAGGTCGCTGCGGCCCTTGAACTCCCACTCGCGCCACGGCGCGACGACGCGGATGTCGGGTTCGAGCGCGTAGTAGGTCAGCTCGAAGCGCACCTGATCGTTGCCCTTCCCCGTCGCCCCGTGCGCCACGGCGTCCGCGCCCTCGCGCCGCGCGATCTCGATCTGCCGCTCGGCGATGACGGGCCGCGCCAGACTCGTGCCGAGCAGGTAGACACCTTCGTAGACGGCGTTGGCCTTGACCGCAGGCCAGACGTAATGCTCGACGAACTCCTGCCGCAAGTCCTCGACGTAGAGCTTCGACGCGCCGGTCTTCAGGGCCTTCTCCTCCAGCCCCGCCAGCTCCTCGCTCTGCCCCACGTCCGCGCAGTAGCAGACCACCTCGCACCCGTAGCGCGCCCGCAGCCAGTGCAGCATCACCGAGGTGTCCAGCCCGCCCGAATACGCCAAAACTATTTTCCTGATGCTCTCCGCCACCGCGCCTCCTCAGGGGTTCGGAGCTCCGGCTCCGAGGTTTCAAGGTTCGATTCGGGTCGCCCGTTTTTAACTCGAAACTTGAAACCCTGAGCCCGAAACTCCGAACCGTTTATTGAAACAGCTCCCAGACTTTTTTGACGACCGCGCGCTGCGACCTGCGCTCGGGCACGGCGATGAAGACGGTGTCCTCGCCGGCGAGCGTGCCGACGATCTCGGGGATGGCCGCGCGGTCGATCTCGACCGCCACGGCCGAGGCCAGCCCCGCCTCGCACTTCGCCACCACAAGGCAGTCGCCCGCCGGCTCCAGCGCCAGCAGCCCGCGCGCGGCCGCGCCGGCCGGGGCCGCCGGCAGCGTGTATCGGCCGTGCTGCTTGACGACGCCCAGCTCTTCGAGGTCGCGCGAGATGCTCGACTGCGTCGCCGCCACCCCGGCCCGTTTGAGCTGCGCCGCCAACTCCTGCTGCGTCCCGACGCGACGCGCCCGGATCAGCCCCAGAATCTTCTGCTGCCGCTTTTCCTTCTCCATAAACGACCTGTTATGCACCTGATTTGCATAACTTGTGCATAGATGCATAAAATACCAGCAAAGTTGCGTCGGCGCAAACCCCGGCGCGCGTAAACCTGACGGGGCGGCCGCGTCTTCTTTAGAATGCGGCCGGGGGCTTGGGGACGATGGCTGAATCGAAAAACCTTTGGGGCGGGCGCTTCCGCGGCGGGACGGACGAGGGGTTCGCGCGCTTCAACCGCTCGTTCGGCTTCGACCGGCGGCTGTTCGAGGCGGACGTGCGCGGCAGCCTCGCGCACTGCGAGGGCCTGCGCGCGGCGGGCGTCATCTCGGACGCCGAGGCCAGCGAGATCGACGCGGGCCTCCGCGGGTTGCTCGCGCGGGCCGGGCGCGAGGGCGCGGCCTTCTTCGAGGACGACGCGGCCGAGGACGTGCACTCGTTCATCGAGGCGCGGCTCGTCGAATCAATCGGCGACGCGGGCCGCAAGCTGCACACGGGCCGCAGCCGCAACGATCAGGTGGCGACGGCGCTCCGCCTCTGGCTGCGCGACGAGACGGACCGGCTCGACGCGGCCCTCGGCGGCGCGCAGGCGGCGCTGCTCGACTTGGCCGAGGCGCACGCGGACGCCGTGCTCCCCGGCTACACGCACCTCCAGCGCGCGCAGCCCGTGCTGTGGCCCCACTGGTGTCTGGCCTACTTCGAGATGTTCGCGCGCGACCGCGCGAGGCTGGCCGACGCGCGACGCCGCGCCAACGTCCTGCCGCTCGGGTCGGCGGCGCTCGCCGGGACGAACCACCCCGTAGACCGCGGGGCGATGGCGCGCTCGCTCGGCTTCGACTCGGTGTCGCGCAACAGCCTCGACGCCGTCAGCGACCGCGACTTCTGCGTCGAGTTCGCGGCCGCGTGCTCGCTCGTCATGGCGCACCTCTCGCGGCTCGCCGAAGACCTCATCGTCTACTCGACCGCGGAGTTCGGCTTCGTCGAGCTCTCCGACGCCGTGGCGACCGGGTCGAGCCTGATGCCGCAGAAGAAGAACCCGGACGCGCTCGAACTCGTGCGCGGCAAGTCGGCCCGCGTCTTCGGCCACACGCTGGCGCTGCTGGCCCTCATCAAGGGCCTGCCGCTCGCCTACAACAAGGACATGCAGGAGGACAAGGAGGCGGTCTTCGACGCGGCCGACACCACGCGCGCCTCGCTCGAAGTGGCGGCCACCGTGCTCCGCAACCTCCGCCTGCGCGAGGGGCGCGCGCGCGACGCGGCGACGGTCGGCTACATGAACGCCACCGAGATGGCCGACTACCTCGTCCGGCGGGGCCTTCCCTTCCGCGACGCGCACGAGGCGGTGGGCCGCATGGTGCTCTACGGGCTGGGCAAGGGTCTGGAGCTGCACGAACTCGAACTGGAAGAGCTGCGCGCGTTCTCGCCGCTCGTCGCGGAGGACGTTTACGGCGCGCTCTCGCTCGAACAGACTTTGAGCGCCAAGTCGCGGGCGGGCGGAACCTCGCCCGAGCGCGTCGCCGAAGCCCTCGCCGCCGCCCGCGCCTCGCTAAGCGAGGGGTAGCCGCGGAGGCGCAGAGATAAAAGCAAAGGTCATGCTTGAGGGAGGGTTGCGCGGTTCGCGCAACCCTCCCTCAAACGAAATCCCGGTCTTCCGCCTCCCCCGCGTCGCCGCGCCTCCGCGGCTGATTCTTCGGCCGCCTGCCGCTTAACGCGCGCGGCGTCTGCGCCTTTGCGGCGTCGGGGTCGGGGTGGGCGTCGGCGGCGGGGCGAGTTGGTCGGGCGTGATGCGCTGCGCGACGGCGTGGACGCCGTGGTCGCCGATGCGGATGATGACGACCGGCTTGACGGCGTCGCGCGCCGCGTTGAAGGTGACGAAGCCGGTGACGCCGGGGAAGTCGCGCGTGGCGGCGAGCGCGTCGCGCACGGCCGCGCCGTCGAGCGAGGCGGCGCGGCCGCAGGCGTCGAGCAGGATGCGCGCCGCGTCGTAGGCGGTGGCGGCGAAGGCGTCGGGCGTCGCGTTGAAGAAGCGCCGGTAGTCCTCGACGAAGCGGCGCACGAGCGGGTCGGGGTCGTCGGCCGAGAAGTGGCTGGAGAAGTAGTCGCCGACGACGGCGTCGCCGCCGATCTCGTAGAGCCGCGGCGAGGCCCAGCCGTCGCCGCCGACGAGCGGCGCGGCGATGCCGAGCTGCGCGGCCTGCCGCGCCAGCAGCCCGGCTTCGAGGTAGTAGCCGGGGACGAAGACCACGTCGGGCGAGGCCGCGCCGATCTCGGCGAGCTGCGAGCTGAAGTCGGCCGCGCCCGAGGCGTAGAAGGCCGTGAGCACGACCTCGCCGCCGCGGCGCGTGAACTCCTCGCGGATGAAGCGCGCCAGCTCGGTCGAGTAGGTCTGGCCGGCGTCGAGGAGGAAGGCGGCGCGGCGCGCGCCGAGGCTGCGGAAGGCGAAGTCGGCGATGGCCGCGCCCTGCAAAGGGTCTGTGTAGCAGCTGCGGAAGACGTAATCGCCGCGCCGCGTGACCTCGGGGCTGGTCGCGGAGGGCGTGAGCATCGGCACGCCGGCGGCCTGCGCGACCTGACCGGCGACGAGCGAGCGCGAGCTGACGACCTCGCCCAAGAGCGCGTGCACCTTCACCTCCTCGACGAGGCTGCGCACCGCCCGCTCCGTCTCGGCCGCGTCCGAACGCGTGTCGCGCTCTACCAGCTCGACGCGGCGGCCGCCGACGCCCCCCGCCGCGTTAACCTCCTCGACGGCCATCCGGATGCCGTTGATCGCCGACAGCCCGTACTGCCCCGTGTCGCCCGTCATCGACATGAAGGCCCCGATCCTCACGCGCTCCGGCGGCCGCACAACCGCCTCGCCGCCGCCCCCGTCGCCGCCCCCGCGCGTGCGCCCGCACCCGGCGGCCAGCAGCGCCGCCGCCATCAGCACGTTTACCCACGGTCTGCGCATGATTCTCAACGGCGTCGATTCTAACACCCGCGGGCCGGGACGGGCAGGAAGGCGAGGAAGCGCGCGCGATGAAGGGCGACGGGGCGAGCCGCCGGGGCCGGAGGCTTCCGGGTTCGGGCTTGGGGGACGGTCGGGGCGGGCTTCGTCTACTCGCCGAGGTAGGCTTCTTTGATGCGGGGGTCGGCGGCCAACTCTTTCGAGGGGCCTCCCATGACGATGCGGCCCGTCTCAAGCACGTAGGCGCGGTCGGAGTGCTTGAGGGCCGCGTGCGCGTTCTGCTCGACGAGAGTGAGAACAAGCTCCCCCGTTAGAGGGGCGGCTTGTTCTACCTGAATCCCATCAGCGTCTACTGCCCGGCGAGGAGTACGTCCCAAGCCCAGCGGCCCGCCTTCGCGCCCCGCGCGTCGTCCAGCTTCGCGCGGTATTTGAAGCGGTTGCCGTGCTCGGCTGCCGCGGCCGGTTTCGGGCCGGGTCGCTTGGCGCCCCCGCCCGCTCTGCCGCCCCACGATGGTTTGACGTTGGACGCGCGCCCCGGCCCGCGCTCCCCAATCCACCCGTGTGGGTTGTTGGGGTCACGGCGGAATATTTGCCCGCCACTCCACTTAGTATTCTGATCGAAGTAGACGTCGGAGATATCTATCTCCAAAGCCGTAATGCTGGCGAGATAATTACTTTGATTGAGGAAACGACGCGTACCTTCGTAATCCGACAGGGCGAGTTCTACCGTTTCGCCCGGCCGGATCGGCGGCTCGGCGACCGCAGGGCCGTCGGGGGCAGTCTCGCCCGGGGCGAGCGGGTACTGGCCGTACAGTATGTGATCGCGGGCCTCCGGCTCTTGCGAGTCGGGCCGGGGGAAGTTGATGGCGATGTCCAAGAACACGATCGGCTTGTCGGAGATGTTTTTCACCTTAATCGTGAGGCCGCTCAGCCAGTCGTCTTCCTCGGTGAACGGCGTACCTAACCCGACGGCCTTACCCTTGACCTGTATCTTCTCTATCTTGACCGGCTCTTTGGGCCAGTCGAGCTTTTTTATTCTCCGCTCCTTCGACAACTGAGCGCGTCCTGTAACTTCGAACGGGGGTCGCAGTTCGTCGCCGAGGGCCAAGAACGTAGTAAAGGCCAGAGCCGTTAACGCCGCCAGTTTCCACACTGAGGAGGCAAGGTGAGTGTTCACGGTTACTCCTTGGCCTGAAAGGTTCAGACGGATGACCGGTAGTTGGTGGGTAAAGGCGTCGCCCGGTAGCGCAAAGCCCGGAGTTTCGTCCGGGCGGGCGCTGTTCACTCGCCGAGGTAGGCTTCTTTGATGCGGGGGTCGGCGGCCAGCTCTTTCGAGGGGCCTTCCATGACGATGCGGCCCGTCTCAAGCACGTAGGCGCGGTCGGAGTGCTTGAGGGCCGCGTGCGCGTTCTGCTCGACGAGGAGGATGGTGGTGCCCTTGGCGCGGATCTCTTCGATGGCCTCGAAGATGGTGTGGACGACGAGGGGGGCGAGGCCGAGCGAGGGCTCGTCGAGGAGCAGGAGGCGGGGGCGCGACATCAGCGCGCGGGCCATGGCGAGCATCTGCTGCTCGCCGCCCGAGAGCGTGCCGGCCTTCTGCGACTCGCGCTCCTTGAGGCGCGGGAAGAGGCGGAAGCCGTTCTGCATGTCCTCGCCGATCTCGCGCTTGTCCTTCTTCAGGTAGGCCCCCATCTGGAGGTTCTCGCGCACGGTGAGGTTGGCGAAGACGCCGCGCCCCTCGGGCGACATGGCGATGCCGCGGGCGACGAGGCGGTGCGTGGGCGCGCCGCTGATCTCCTCGCCCTCGTAGAGGACGCGGCCCTCGCGCGGGGCGAGCAGGCCCGTGATCGTGCGCAGGGTCGTCGTCTTCCCCGCCCCGTTCGCGCCGATGAGCGTGATGACCTCGCCCTGCTCGACGTGCATCGAGACGCCCTTCAGCGCGTTGATCGCGCCGTAGTTCACGGAGATGTTCTCAAGCGTCAGCATAAAAGCTAGTAGTCAGTAGTCAGTAGTCAGTAGTCAGTAGAAAAGAGCTGAGGGCCAGCGTCAGCCGACACGGCGCGGAGCCTACTGTCTACTGACTACTGTCTACTGTCTACTAATCTCCGAGGTACGCCTCGATGACCTTCGGGTCGTTCCTGATCTCTTCGGGGAGGCCGAGGGCGATGGACTTGCCGTAGTCCACGACCTGAATGCGCTCGCAGACGCCCATCACGACCTTCATGTTGTGCTCGACGAGCAGGATGGTCAGGTCGAAGCGGTCGCGTATCTGGCGGATCAGGTTCAGGAGGTCGTCCTGCTCCGAAGGGTTCATGCCGGCGGCCGGCTCGTCCAGAAGCAGCAGGCGCGGCCGCGTGGCCAGCGCGCGCACGATCTCCAAGCGGCGCTGGTTGCCGTAGGGCAGGCTCGTGCCGCCCTCCCCGCGGAAGCGCGAGAGGCCGAAGATGTCCAACAGCTCTATGCAGAACTCGCGGTGCTCGCGCTCGTCGCGGGCGTAGCGCGGCGTGCGCAGGACGGCGTCGAAGAGGTTCTGGCGCGCGTGGAGGTGGCAGGCCGTCATCACGTTCTCCAGCACCGTCATGCCGGGGAAGAGGCGTATGTTCTGGAACGTGCGCGAGACGCCGCGCCGCGCGATCTCGTAGGGGCGCAGGCCGTCCACGCGCTTGCCGCGGAAGTAGATGGCGCCCGAGGTCGGCTTGTAGACGCCGGTCAGGAGGTTGAAGATCGTGGTCTTGCCCGCGCCGTTCGGCCCGATGAGGCCGTAGATTTCGCCGGGGCGCACGGACATGTCCAGCTCGTTGACGGCGACGAGGCCGCCGAAGCGGATGGTCGCCTTCTCGGCGCGCAGCACGTGGCCGCTCTCGTCGGCCACCTCGCGCGAGCGCGCTTCGCGCGCCAGCTCCGTCTGGACGCCCTCCTTTTTGAGCGGCTCGGACGCGGGCAGGTTCGGCTGGCTCATCGCTTCTCCCCCCCCCCGGCCGCGTCGCCGCCCGCCTCGTTGGCGACGGTGCGCGCCGGCCGCTCGTCAATCGGCACGCCGCCGCCGGCGCCGACCGCCTCGTCGCCCTCGGGGCGCTTCTGCGCGCGCCGCAGCCAGTTGAAGCCGAACTCGCGCTCGCCGAGGACGCCCTGCGGGCGCGTCAGCATGATGAGGATGAGCAGCGCCGAGTAGATGACGAGGCGGAGGTCTGCGAGGTTGTAGCCGCCGACCGCCGGCAGCTGGCGCAGGAACTCGGGCAGGATGGTGATGACGACCGCGCCCAGCACAGACCCGGTGATCGACCCCATCCCGCCGAGCACGATCATGATGATGATCTCGAACGAGCGCAGGAACGTGAAGTCGTTCGTCGAGAGGAACTTCGTGTAGTGGCCGAAGAGCGCCCCGGCGATGCCGGCGAACATCGAGCCGATGACGAACGAGAGCACCTTGTAGCGCGTCGAGTTGATGCCCATCGCCTCGGCCGCCAGCTCGTCCTCGCGGATTGAGATCAGGGCGCGGCCGGTGTCGGAGCGGACGATGTTGTGGACGACGAGGATCGTGATGACGGCGAACGAGCCGACCCACAGGAAGTTGGTCTCGCCGGGGACGGTGAAGCCGGTCGCGCCGCCGACCACGTCCATGTTGAGGATGACGATGCGGATGATCTCGGCGAAGCCGAGCGTGACGATGGCGAGGTAGTCGCCGCGCAGGCGCAGGGAGGGCACGCCGACGACCAACCCCGCGAGGCCCGACACGACGGCCCCGACCAGAATCGCCAGCAGGAAGACGACGACGCCCGCGGCCGTCTCGCCGACGGCGCCGCCGAGCGAGCGCTCCCAAGCCTGAGCGTGGTAGACGGTCAGGTAGGCCGACGAGTAGGCGCCGATGGCCATGAACCCGGCGTGCCCGATGGAGAACTGCCCCGTGAAGCCGTTGATGAGGTTGAGGGAGACGGCGAGGATGACGTTGACGCCGGCCAGCATCAGGACGTGCGCCCAGTAGCGCGGCACGCCGAAGCCGAAGAGCCCCTCTTCGCTCAACATCGCGTTGGCGACGACGATTGCGACGACGAGGGCGGCCGCGGCCGCGGCCCGTTTGGCGAAGCTAGGCATAGGATTCGAGTTTCGGGCTTCGAGCTGCGGGTTCCGGGTTAGAAGCCACCTGTCTTTAACCCGGAACCCGCGACTCGCGGCCCGAAACTTTTATACTTTTTCCTGCACGGTCGTGCCGAGCAGGCCCGCGGGGCGGAAGAGGAGTACGAGAATCAGGATCGCGAAGGCGACGGCGTCGCGGTACGTCGAGGGGATGCCGACGACCTGACCGTAGCCGACGACGAGCGTCTCGGCCGCGCCGATGAGCAGGCCGCCCAAGACCGCGCCGGGGATGTTGCCGATGCCGCCCAGCACCGCGGCGACGAACGCCTTGAGCCCCGTGATGATGCCCATCAGCGGGTAGATGGTCGGGTTGTACTGCGCCGTCAGGACGCCCCCGGCCGCCGCGAGCGCCGAGCCGAGCGCGAAGGTGAAGACGATGATGGCGTCGGTGTTGATGCCCATCAGCTTCGCCGAGTTGAGGTTGAAGGAGACGGCGCGCATCGCCGTGCCGACCTTCGTGTGGTAGATGATCCACTGCAGGAGCAGCATCAGCGCGACCGAGACGCCGAAGATCAGGAGCTGCGTCTTGGAGATGGCGGCGTTGCCGAAGAGCGGGTAGGTCTGGTTCTCCATCAGGCCGGGGAAGGCGCGCGGCGCGTTGCCGAAGATGACGACGCCCAGATTCTCTATCAGCAGCGAGACGCCGATGGCCGTGATCAGCGTCGTCATCCGCGCGTACTTGCGCACGGGCCGGTAGGCGAACCGCTCGATCGCCATCCCGATGACGGCCGCCACCGCCATCGAGCCGACGAGCGTGACGCCGAGGCCGACGACCGAAGGCTCGGCGGCGAAGCCGAGGCCGTGCGCGAGGAAGAAGCCGGCGAAGGCGCCGATCATGTAGACGTCGCCGTGCGCGAAGTTGATGAGCCGGAGGATGCCGTAGACCATCGTGTAGCCGAGCGCGATGAGCGCGTAGATCGAGCCGACGGTCAGGCCGTTGATGAGCTGCTGAACGAAGGTGTCCATGAACGCCTCGGGGCCGCGAGTGTTAGCGGTTGGTGTTGCCCGCCGCGCCGCCCGAAGCGCCCGCGGCGTTGGCGTTGGCGCTGCTGCCGGCGGCCCCGCCCTCCGCGCCGGCCGCCGTGTTCGAGGGCATCACGGCGGGCGACGAGGCGGGCGCGGCTGGAGACGCGCCGGGCGAGGCCGCAGCGGTCGCGGGCGCGCCCGGAGGCTGGATGGTCTCCTTGTAGACGAACTTGCGGTCGCGCAGCTCGAAGACGACGGCCGGCTTCACGGCGTCGCGGCTCTCGTTGATGCTGATCGCGCCGGTCACGCCGGCGAAGTTCTTGGTCTGAGCGATGGCGTCGCGCAGCTTGGCCGACTCGGTCGTGCCGGCGCGCCTGATCGCATCGGCCAGCACGTTCATCGCGTCGTAGCCGAGCGCGGCGATGGCGTCGGGCGCCGTCCCGCCGTACTTCGCCTTGTAGGCGGCGACGAACTTCTGGACGGCCGGCGAGGGGTCGTCAACCGAGTAGTGGTTGACCATGTAGGCGCCGTTCAGGGCGGCGCCGCCCAAGTCCCACAGCTGCGGCGCGTCCCAGCCGTCGCCGCCGAGCAGCGGGGCCGTGATGCCGAGCTCCTTGGCCTGCTTGGCGATGACGCCGACCTGCCCGTAGTAGCCGGGCACGAAGATGACGTCGGGCGCGGCGGCGCGGATGGCCGTGAGCTGCCCCTTGAAGTCGGCGTCCGTCTGCGTGTAGGTCTGGCGCTCGACGATCTGGCCGCCCGCCGCGGTGAACTCCTGCACGAAGTACTGGCTCATGCCCTTCGAGTAGTCGGAGTTGAAGTCGCCGAGGATGGCGGCCTTCTTCGCCTTCAGGGTGTTGGAGGCGAACTTGGCGGCGACCGCGCCCTGAAAGTCGTCGGTGAAGCAGACGCGGAAGATGTAGTCGCCGACCTGCGTCACCTTCGGGTTGGTCGAAGAAGGCGTGATCATCGGAACCTTCGCCTCCTGCGCCTTCGGGGCGGCGGCGAGGCTGTTGGTCGAGGCCACCTCGCCGAGGACGGCGTGGACGCGGTCCTGATTGATCAGCTTGGTGACGACGGTGGCGGCCTGCGCGGGCTGGCCCTGATCGTCCTCCATGACGTACTCGACCTTGCGGCCGTTGATGCCGCCGGCGGCGTTGATCTCGTCAATCGCCATCACCGCGCCGTTCTTCGTGGACTGCCCGAAGCTGGAGGTCTGCCCCGAGAGGTCGCCGTAGATGCCGACCTTGATGGGGCCGGTGTCGTCGCCCCCGCCGCCGCCCCCGCCGCGCCGTTCGCAGGCCAGAGTGGAGAGCAGGAGGGCGAGCGTGACGAGTGTGATTAAGGTGCGCTTCATGTTTGACCTCGCAGAAGAGTTCGCGCGGGCGGCGGCCCGGCCCGGAGCAGCGGCGCGCGGGCGCGTGCGCGCTCGGCCCCGCGGCAATTCATAGTCAGGTTTGATTCAGCACTTCCGAACAGGAGCCGCCGGAGCGGTCGAAGCCCCGCCGTTTAGGTTTGTCAGGAGAACGCGCGCATTATTACAGCATTAGCGCCCGCTGTCGAGTGCCCGCCGCCAACTTTTACCTAACTTTGACGCCGGGCGCGCGCCCCGCGGCGGGCGCGGCACGGTGGTTGCCCGAGTCAGTTTTGCCAAGTATTCCTGTGGACGAAACCGTACACCCCGCGCCGCGGCCGACCACGCCCCGCGGGGTGCTTGAGGCGCGCCGACGGGCGGATTCCGAACTCTTCGGGCCGCCGCGCGCGCCGCCCGCTTAGTTAAAAGGAGAACTCTGATGGCTGATTACAAAAAGGACAGTCTGGGCGAGGAGGCCTCGGCCTTCGGGCAGAGGGTGAAGGGCGCGGCGAAGGACGCGGCCGGCAGCGTCACCGGCGACGAGCGCATGGAGCGCGAAGGCGAGCGCGAGAACGCGCGGGGCGACGCGCGGCAGGAGGCCAACGACGTGGTCGGCGGCACGTCGGGCACGGCCGCCACGCGCGCGCGCGCCGGGCGCTCCGTCCACGGCCTCTTCAACGACCGCGAGAGCGCCGAGAGCGCCTACCGCTCCCTGTCCGAGCGCGGCTACACGAAGGACGACGTTAACGTCGTGATGTCGGACGAGGCGCGCAAGCGCCACTTCGGCGACGACTCCGACTCGGAGGTGGCCGAGGCGGGCAGCAAGACGCTCGAAGGCTTGGGCGTCGGCTCGGCCGTCGGCGGCACGCTCGGCGCGATCATCGCGGCCGTGGCGGCCATCGGGACGAACGTCCTCGTCCCCGGCGTCGGGCTGGTGGTGGCCGGG
>DATMVI010000679.1:0-5563 GCA_035563275.1 Pyrinomonadaceae bacterium | reverse complement strand
GGTCTGCGGCCGTCTCCGCCTGACGAGCGGCAACATCCTGCGGGCGGCGGGGCTGGCGGCGGCGCGCGCCTCGCTCGAAGGCCGCGACGACATCACGCGCGAAGACGTGCGCCAGGCGGCCCGCGCGCTCAACCGACAGGCGCTCGACACGCTCGCCACCCGCGTCCACGTCGAGGGCGACTGGGGCCACCTCGCGGCCGGCCCCGAGACGTTGCGCGAGCTGCGCGCGCTGGAGAGCCGCTGCCGCCACCGCGAGCGCCTGCGCGAGAGCGTCGGCGAGAGCTTCGGCCGGCAGTTGAACTGCGGCGTGCGCGCGCTCTTCGGCGGCCCGAGCGGCACGGGGAAGACGCTGGCCGCGCGCCTGCTCGCCGCCTCCCTCGACATGGATTTGTACCGGCTCGACCTCTCGTCGGTCGTCAACAAGTACATCGGCGAGACGGAGAAGAGCCTCAACCAACTGTTCGCGCGGGCCGAGGAGCTGGACGTGATCCTGCTGCTCGACGAGGGCGACGCGTTGCTGACGCAGCGCACCAGCGTCCAGTCCTCGAACGACCGCTACGCCAACCTCGAAACCAACTTCCTTTTGCAGCGGCTCGAAACCTACGAGGGCGTCATCGTGGTGACGACCAACGCGGCCGAGCGCATCGACACGGCCTTCCAGCGGCGCATGGACGTGGTCATAGACTTCCGCCCGCCCGAGCCCTCCGAGCGCTGGCTGATCTGGCAACTGCACCTGCCGCGCGAGCACGCCGTCTCGCGCGAGGCGCTCGAAGAGGTGGCGCACCGCTGCGCGCTCACCGGCGGGCAGATACGCAACGCCGTGCTCCACGCCTCGCTGCTCGCGCTCGACGCGGGCGAACCCGTCGCGGACGCGCACCTCGCGGCCGCCGTCCAGCGCGAGTACCGCAAGGCGGGCGCGGTCTGCCCGCTCCGGAATTTTTGATTGACAGTCGTCAGTCGTCAGCCGTCGGCCGTCAGTTCTCCGGCCACGCCGAAAACCGAAGACTGATTGCTGACAACCGAAATGGCTTATGCCGAAGACGCCCGCCACACGCACGAGCAAGGCCGCGCCGAGCGCCCCGGCGGTGAGTAAGCCGGCCGCGCGCCCGTCGTCTTCGCGACCGGCGGCCGGGGCGAAGTCGCGCCTCGCCGGCAAGCCGGCCGTGCGCCTGCCGGCCGCGCGCGCCAAAGGGAAGGGGAAGGCCCCCGCCCCCGAGTCGCCGGCGCAGGCGGCCGCGGCCGCCGACCCGCGCCTTCAGGACGCGCTCGACAAAGTCAGGCTCAACGCCAAGCGGACGAAGGATCACCGGCCCGCCTCGGAGAAGAGTCAGGAGGCGCGCGACGCGGCCGGCGAGCAGTTCAAGGAGAAGAGCCGCCTGTCGCGCGCGCAGGAGTCGCAGGTCGAGAAGATCAAGGAGGCCGAGGGCCAGCCGCCGGAGGAGAAGAGCTTCCTCGAAACGCTCGAAGAAGAGATCGAGAAGGTCATGCCCAAGACCATCAAGGACGCCGACTCCTTCATGAACAAGAAGGATCAGGACAAGTTCAAGGGGGCGATGACCGGCAACATCGAGCAGCAGAAGGAGGGGATGACGGCCGGCATGCGCGGCGCCGCGCAGAAGCCGCCCGACCCGACGAAGGTCGCCCGCACCGAGGACGACGAGTACAAGCCGCTCCCGGCCGAGGCGCTGCCGGCGGCCGCCACCGTGCCCGTCGGCGCCCGCAACGCCATGCCCCCGCCGCGCCCAGACCCCGAAGTCTCGCTCCAGTCGAGCAAGGACGAGGTCGAGCGCGAGATGGCCGACAACAAGATCACCGACCCCCAACTGGCGAAGGCCAACGACCCGCGCTTCAGCGCCGTCCTCGAAGCCAAGGCCGAGGTCAACCGCAACGCCGACGAGGCCCCGCAGCGCTACCGCGAGGGCGAGATGAAGACGCTCGCCACCGCCGCCTCGCGCGCGGCCGGCGCCGAGCGCCGCGGCATGGCCGGGATGGCGGAGGCGCGCGGCCGCGAGGGCGGCGAGGTCAAGACGCGCCAGACGGCGGCGCAGCAGCGCGAGGAGAAGCGCCGCGAGTGGGTGGCCGGCGAGGTCGAGAAGATTTACGGCGAGACGAAGGGCAACGTCGAGAAGAAGCTCTCGACGCTGGAGGCCGACGTGACCCGCATCTTCGACGCCAACCTCAAGATCGCCATCGACCACATGAAGGAGGAGACGCAGCGGAAGAAGAGCGAGTGGAAGCGCGACCGCTACTACACCGGCCCCATCTTCAACGCCGTCCTCTGGGGCTACGACAAGTTCAAGGGCATCGACCACCAGCCGCGCATCAAGCAGATTTACGTCGAGGCCGCCGAGGAGTTCACCAAGGACATGAAGTTCATCGTCCGCCTCCTCGCCGGCCTCGTCGCGCGGCGGCTGAAGGAGGCCCGCGAGGAGGTCGAGCGCGGGCGCGCGCGCATCCACACCTTCGTCGCCGCCCTGCCCGAAGACCTCAAGGGGTACGGGGAGGAGGCCGAGAAGGCGATCTCGGATCGCTTCGACGAGCTGAAGCAGAGCATCGAGGACAAGAAGCAAGACCTCGCGATGAGCATCGCCCAGCGCTACAAGGAGGCGCACGACAAGGCGGCCGAGGCCATCAAGGAGATGCAGGCCGAGGACAAGGGGCTGGTCAAAGCCTTCCTCGACAAGCTGGCCGAGATCGTCGAAATCCTCCGCAACTTCAAGCGGCGGATCATGTCCATGCTGCGCAAGGCGGCGAGCGCCATCGACCTCATCGTCGCCGACCCCATCGGCTTCCTCGAAAACCTGCTCTCGGCCATCAAGCGCGGCGTCGGCCAGTTCGTCGACCGCATCTGGGAGCACCTCAAGACCGGCTTCATGGAGTGGCTCTTCGGCTCGCTGGCGGCGATGGGGGTGAAAATCCCGAAGGACTTCTCGCTGCCCTCCATCCTCCAGCTCGTCCTCGACGTGCTCGGCATGACCTCCGCGCGCATCCGCGGCAAGGTGGTCAAGATCATCGGCGAGCGCAACGTGGCGATGCTGGAGGCGGCGTGGGGCGCGGTCGACACGCTGCTCAGGGGCGGGCCGGCGGCGCTCTGGGAGCAGGTCAGGGAGTACCTGTCGAACCTCAGGGAGATGGTCGTCGGCGCCATGCAGGACTGGCTGATCACCGCCATCATCCGCTCGGCCGCGACCAAGATCGCGATGATGTTCAACCCGGCCGGGGCCATCATTCAGGCCATCCTCATGATCTACCGCACGGTGATGTTCTTCATCGAGAACATCGACCGCATCCTCGCCTTCGTCGAGGCCATCATCGAGTCGGTCTACAACATCGCGACGGGCGCGGTGGGCGCGGCGGCCGACTGGATCGAGAAGGCGCTGGCGCGCACCATCCCGATCATCATCGGCTTCCTCGCGCGCCTGCTCGGCCTCTCCGGCCTCGCCGACCGCATCAAGGGCTTCATCCTCAGAGTCCAGACGCGCGTGGACAAGGCCATCGACAAGGTCATCGAGAAGATCGCCGGCGGCATCAAGAAGGTCATCGGGGCGGGCAAGGCCGTGGCCGGCAAGATCGTCGCGTGGTGGAAGCAGAGGCGGAAGTTCACGACGCCCGAGGGCGAGACGCACACCATCTTCGTCGGCGGCGAGAGCGCCGACGGGCCGCTCATGATCGCCAGCAAGGAGCAGCCCTACCGCGACTACGTCAACGCCGTGACGTTCCCGAAGACCGACCGGAAGAAGACGGCCGCGAAGGCGCTCGCCCTCACCACGCTCGGCCAGATCGAGCGGATGCGGAAGCGCAACGAGGACGACGGCACGAAGACCGCGCGTTTCACCGACCTGCTCGACGAGCTGTCGGGGGCCACCCTCGTCCTGATGAGCGGGGGGGCGATGCCCGAGTCCACGCCGCCCGTCTACGGCGGCGCGTCCGCGGCCGGGTTCGGCACCACCGTGACCGTCAACATCCTCTCGAAGCAGGGGGCCGGCGGCAGCCCCGCCGACTCCGACGGGATGACCGGCGCGACTTGGGATATATTGAAGCAGCGCTACGAAAAAAAGACGAGCAAGCGGCGCTTCTACAAGCTCGGCCACCTGCTCAGCATGCACCTGCACGGCCCCGGCGACCACTGGCCGAACCTGACGCCGCAGTCCGAGAGCGGCAACCAGCTCTTCGAGCGCGGGAAGGGCGAGAACCAGCTGAAGCGCTGGGTGCACAGCGAGGGCAAGGTCGTGCGCTACTCCGTCACGGCCGCCTACGGCCGCAGCACGAACAAGGCCGCCATCATCGCCAAGTGGAAGGCGGCCCGAGACCCGAAGATCGCCCAGAAGACCAAAATCCTCAACGCCGAGGACAAGGTGGCGACCGAGCTGCGCTTCGACTATCAGGTCATCTTCGAGAAGGGTAAATTCGTCACGAACGGGGCGAAGGAGTCCGGCTCGGCCGCGAACGACATCCGGCAGGAGGCCGACAAGTACCACATACCCTGAGGGCGAACGACATGAACATCGACATCGTCGAGGAACTGGGGAAGCTGGCCGGGGCCGTCAAGGCGCACCCGATGCTGGAGCTGCTGGAGCATGAGGTGCGGCCGCCCGTGGCCGACAAGGTCGTCCGCGAGGTGGAGAAGAAACTGGGGCACGCCGTACCCGACCCGGTGAAGAGCTTCTACCGGCAGGCCGACGGCGCGAAGCTGAGCTGGCGCTTCAAGCCGAGGCTGTCGAAGAAGAAGAAGGATCAGGCGCGCGAGGAGTTCAAGGAGCTGGCCGCGCCGCCCGACATCGTCTTCAAGGTGGCCGGCAACATCAACCTGCTGCCGCTGCGCGACTCGCTGCTCGACGAGGAGTACGCCATCCCGCAGAACGAGGAGGTCGAGGGCGAGTTCGACTTCGAGGGGAAGGTCTATTCCGACAACGAGTTTTGCCGGATGCTGCGCCCCTTCGACTTCATCGACGACTATTACGCCATGGCCTTCGTCGTCCGGCCCGGCGCCCCTAACTGGAAGATGATGCTGCTCGGCGACTACTGGATCGAGTACGACAGCTCGCGCGTCACGTGGCTGGAAGATTATCTGAGGTTCGTCGTCGCGACGTGGGGCATCAGGCGGGCCCGCGAAAAACTTTTCAGCGAGTACCGCGGCGACAAACAGCCGCCGCTCACTTTCGACGCGGGCCTCGCCGCGCGCGTCGTGCCGGCGGTGCTGACGAGCCCGGCCTGACGGCCGCGGGCGCGGGCGGATAAAATCTTGCGGGACTCACGCATCTACCTCGACTCGCTCCCGCCGCTCGACGTGCAGGTCGGCTACGGCGCGCTGGGGCTGCGGGGCGAACTCGGCTACGAGGGCAAGGCCGTCTCGGTCGGGCGGCGGGCCTACGCGCACGCGCTCAGCACGCACCCGCCCGCGCGCCTCCTCTTCGACCTCGGCGGCCGCTTCGGGGCCTTCAGCGCGCAGGTCGCGCTCAACGACGACGCGCCGGGCGGGAGCGCTTACGCCGACTTCGTCGTCGTCGCCGACGGCCGCCCGGTCGCGGCGGCCCCGCGCGTCACGGCCGGCGAGCCGCCGCGC
>DATMVI010000678.1:0-2215 GCA_035563275.1 Pyrinomonadaceae bacterium | reverse complement strand
CGCATCGCGCTCCCGATAGACACGACGCCGGCGGGCCTGCGCAAGTTCGACAAGAACACGGTCTTCATGATCTCCGACGCGCTGTGCGGGCAGATACAGAGGATGCGCGGTATCACCTTCGGCGACCTCGTGCTCTCGGTGCTGCCGTGGCCGTTCCACAAAGACCTCTCGGCGAAGGTCGGGAAGATGGGGCCGTGCAAGACGGGCGCGGGCGTCGAGCTGGGGATGATGTGCACGCTCTCGATCCCGATCATCACCATCTGCGCGCTCCTGCTGCTGATGATCATCGTCATCCTCTTCGACTTCATCTTCAAGTGGGTGCCGCTCTTCATCATGTGCTTCCCGCTGCCGAAGTTTAAGGCGAAGGGCTGAGGCGGAAAGGGCGACTATGGACGACGGACGTTTGTTCGGGAGGGGGCTGGCGTTCCCGCCGCGCGTGGGGCGCGACGGGCGCGTCGCGTGGTCGGAGGGCGAGGCCAACGTGCGCGAGGCCGTGCAGGTCATCCTCCTGACGGAGTGGAACGAGCGGTTGATGCTGCCCGAGTTCGGCGGCGGCCTCGGCCGCTTCCTCTTCGAGCCGAACAACGTCACCACGCGCCACCTCATGCAGGAGCGGATCGCGAAGGCGCTGGCGCAGTGGGAGCCACGCGTCGCCGTCGAGTCCGTCGAGGTCGAGGAAGACCCCCGCGACCCGCAGGGGGCCGTCGCCACCATCACCTACCGGCTCGTCGCCACCCGCGCCCTTGAGCGCGTGAGCCTCAACGTCTCGCTGGCCGGTTAAAAGGGGGCCGCCGCAAAATGCCTTTGACCATTCCGACCATTGACGACCGCACCTACCAGCAGCTCCTCGACGAAGCGCTGGCGCGCATCCCCGTCCACAACCCCGAGTGGACGAACTTCAACAAGAGCGACCCCGGCGTCACCATCATCGAGGTCTTCGCCTTCCTGACCGAAAACCTCCTCTACCGCAGCAACCAGATACCGGAGCGCAACCGCGTCAAGTTCCTCTCGCTGCTCGGCATCCCGCTGCGGCCCGCCTCGTCGGCGCGCGGCCTCGTCACCTTCGCCAACGACCGCGGGCCGCTGGAGACCTTCACCCTCAACGCCGGCATCGAAGTGCGCGCCGGCCAAGTCCCGTTCCGCACCGAACTCGGCATCGACGTGCTGCCCGTCGAGGCGCAGGTCTACTACAAGCGCCGGCTGACGGAGCCCCCGGCGCAGGTGCAGGACTACTACAAGCAGCTCTACGCCTCCTACGCCGCGGCCGCCCCGACCGACTTCCAGCTCTACCAGACCGTGCCGCTCGGCGCGCGCGAGAGCGAGACGGTGGACGTGGGCGCCGAGACCGTGGACGGCTCGCTGTGGGTGGCGCTGCTCGTGCGCGCGGGCGACCGACCCTACCCGCAGGCCATCGAGGCGGCGCGCGAGGCTCTGGCCGGCAAGACCCTCGCGCTCGGCGTCGTGCCCGCGCTGGCCGAAGCCTCCGGCCGCCTCGGGCCGGGCGCGCGCGCCAACCGCGAGGGCGCGGCCCTGCTCCAGTTCCTGCTGCCGAAGGTGCCGGCCGACGGCGCGCTGGAGAAAGACCCGAACGGGCCGCCCCTGCCGCGCTACCGCCTGCTCGACGCCGGCGCGACGGCCGACGTGCTGACGGAGCCGGGCGTCGTGCAGATCACTTTGCCGGCCGCCTCGGAACTGCGGCTGTGGGAGAACCTCGACCCTTTGGAGGCCGGCGTCGGCGACCTCCCGCCCGCGATCGAGGACACGAACCTGAGCGAGCGTCTGGTGACGTGGCTGAGGATTCGGCCGTCGGCCGCCGTCCCGGCGCGCCTGCTCTGGGTCGGCGTCAACGCCGCGCCCGTCTCGCAGCGGGCGCGCGTCTCGAACGAGCTTTTGCCGCAGGGGACGGGCGAACCCGACCAGACGGCGACGCTCGCCAACACGCCGGTCGTCCCCGGCACGGCGCGCGTCTACGTGACGGCGCAGGGGCAGACGACGGAGTGGCGCGAGGTGGACGACCTTTTGAGCGCCGGCCCCGAAGTGCCTTCGGCCGACCCGCGGCTGCCGCCCGGCTCGCCCGTCCCGCCGCCGCAACCCTCCGAAGTCTTCACGCTCGACCCCGAGTCGGGCCAAATCCGCTTCGGCGACGGCGCGCGCGGCAAGCGCCCCCCGCGCGGGGCGACACTGCGCGCCGACTACGACTACGGCGTCGGCGCGG
>DATMVI010000677.1:0-9135 GCA_035563275.1 Pyrinomonadaceae bacterium | reverse complement strand
GCCTAAAGAGCGCAGGTGGCGGGCCAGTTGGTTCGAGCGCTCGTCGAGCCGGCGGTAGGTGAGGCGCTCGCCTTCGCACGCGACGGCCTCGGCGTCGGGGGCGCGGCCGGCCTGCTCGGCGAACAGCGCGTGGACGGTGCGGCCACGCGGGTAGTCCCGCCCCGTGTCGTTCCATTCTTCGATAAGCTGTCGGCGTTCTTTCTCGCCGAGCACGGGTAGGCGGCCGACGTGCTCGCGCGTTCGCGCGGCCGCGGCGCGCACCAGCGTGAGGTAGCTGGCGGCCATCCGCTCGGCCGTTTCGCGCCCGTAGACCGCGGGGTCGTAGTGCAGCTCCAGCCGCAGCCCCGCGTCCGTCCGCAGGCACGTGAGCCTCAGCTTGTGGCGCTCGGCGCGGCTGTAGAGGCGGAAGTCGTTGACCTTCAGGTCGGCGAACTGCCGCGCGCCGCGCGCGTCGAGGTAATCGAAGCCGACGGCGTGGGCGTCGCCCGCGGCGGCGCGCGGGTCGGCCGGGTCGTAATACTCGTGGCGCGCGTAGGCGGCGTTTAAAGACTCTTCGGCCTCGGCTAAGACCTCGGCGAAGGGCGTCTCCGCTTCGACCCGGCAATGCAGGGGCAGCCACTTCGCGTAGACGCCCACCGCGCCCTGCATCTCTTCATACTTTCTGCCGTCGAGCGCCGCCTCGACGGTGAAACTGTTCGCGCCGCTCAGACGCCGCAGCAGCGTCTGCCAGCAGGCGAGCAGCGCCGCCGCCTCGGCGACCCCGCCGCGCGCCGCGAGTTCCGCGGCCGAACGCCCCGCCTCCTCCTCATCACCGGCGCGCGTCGCCTCGGTGCGGTAGTCCGCGCCGCCGCCCCCGGCTTCGAGCGGCAACGCGGGCGGCGCGGGCGCGGGCCGCTGCTCCCAGTAGCGCCGCCCTTCCGCTTCCTCCGCGCCCGGCCCGAGCAGCTCGTGTTGCCACTCCGCGTACTGCACGTACTGCACGACCTCGGCCGCTTCCGCGCCTTCGCCCGCCGCGCAGGCCGCGTAGTGTCGCCCCAGTTCCAGCGCCGCGTCGCGCAGCGCGGCCGCGTCGGCGCAGAGGGCCGAGGCGGTCAGCACCAGCGCGTGGCGCGCCCCGCCGAGGCACGCGAGGCACGCGCGCACCAGCGGCCCGGCGCCGTAGTCGAACCCGCCCGCGCGCTCTTCGGCCAGCAGGGTGTCTAGCAGGCCCTCCGGCTCGCCTTCGAGGTCGAGGCGGCGGAGCGGGAAGTCGGCGGCCTCTTCGACGACCTGCAAAGGCAGCTCCATGCCGGGCAGCAGGCGGAAGCGCGTGCGCAGCGCCTCGTGGCGCGCGGCGAGCCGGCCGAGCGCCGCTTGAAGCGCCTGCGCGCCGAGCGGCCCTTCGAGCAGCAGGGCGCACTGCGAGACGTACGGGCGCGGGCCGAGCAGCCAGAGTCGCCGCTGCTGCGGCGAGAGGCGGTAGCCTTCGATCCGTTCCAGCTCCATAAGCTCTTTCGACCCTCCTCGTTGCGTGCCTCAGCCGGCCTGCCTGAAGTGAAGCTCCGCCATCGCCACCAGAATCTTGCGCGGGCCTTTGAACGGCTCGCGCCCGTGCGAGGTCAGCATGTTGTCGATGAGCAGCGCGTCGCCCTCCCGCCACGGGAACCTGACGGCCGCCCGCCGGTACGCGCCGCGAATCTCTTCGAGCGCCGAGTCCTCGATGGGCGACCCGTCGCCGTAGAAGGTGTTGAAGGGCAGGTCGTCGGGGCCGTACTCGTTGACGAAGGCTTCGCGCACCTCCGGCTCGAGGCTTGAGACGTGGAAGAAGGCGGCGTGCTCGAACCACAGCGGCTCGCCGGTCTTCGGGTGCCTGACGACGGCGTCGAAGATTTGCCGCGTCGTGAGGCGGCCGCCCTCGCCCCACGCGAACCCGATGGAGGCCGCGCGGCAGTACTCTTCGACCGCGGCCCTCTCCGTCGTCTGGAAGGCTTCCTGCCAACTGAGCCCGATGCCTTCCACGTAGTTCCTGACGTACGCGACCCTTTTGCCGGCGAAGCGCTCTCTAACCTCGGGGCTGAGCGCCCTGAGCACTTCGCGCCCGTCGGCGAGCGGCGTGGCCCCGCCCTCTTCGGCCGCCCTCAGGCAGTAGAACCAGAGCTTCATCGGCCAGCGGCGCGTGTACGACTGCTCGTTATGAAAGTGTATGTGCTGGTCGGCCGGGTGGTCGGTCGAGGTGTAAATCCCCTGCCTGATCTCCGAGCGCGGCGACGAGCGCTCGCCGTAGTCGAGCAGGTCGGGCGAGACGGCGCGGGCCAACTCCTCGAAGCGCTCGGCCGTGGGGAGGGCGAAGCCGCGGAAGAGCACGGCCCCGTGGCGCAGCAGCCAGCCCTCAACCTGTTCGCGGTGGGCCGCCGCCCACGCGGGCGCGTCCACGCCCTCGACCGCCGGCTCGACGACGAGCGGTAGTTCGCCGCCGCCGGGCAGCCGGGAAGTTTTCACCAGCTCGCCGGCGGAGACGGTGATCGGCCGTCGCGCGCCCGCGCGAAACTTGTTGAAGCCCGGCGGGCCTGAAGTTGCCCCGCTCATCGAAGTCCCCCTTCCGCCGCGCTCGCCGCGGCGCTTCCCCGTTCAGGCCAGACGCCCGCTCGGCCCCCGGCCGCCTCCCCCTCGCCCGCGTGACTGATGTTTGAAGACGCGGCGGCCGGCGCCCATTTCAACGCGGGCGCGGGACGCACGCCTGCCGTCGTTCACCTGAGACTGAAAGAGGCTTCGCCGCTGCCTTCGGCGGCCTCCGCGTCCTGTTCGAGCTGCGCCAGAAGCTCGTCCACCGTCCGGGCCGGGCGGCGTTCGATGGGCGCGTGCTCGGCCTCGGGCGCGCGCCGCTCGTCGAGGATTTGCGCCAGCCCGGCGACGGTCGGGCGCTCGAAGAGGGCGCGCAGCGGCAGGTCGAATCCGGCGCGCGCGCGCACGCGGCTGACGAGGCGCGTGGCGAGCAGGGAGTGCCCGCCGAGCTCGAAGAAGTTGTCCTCCACCGAGACGCGCTCCAGATTCAGAACCTCGCGCCAGATGCCCGCCAGCAACTCCTCGGTCGGCGTCCGCGGGGCGACGTGGCCGGCCGCCGCCTGCGGCTCCGGCTCGGGCAGGGCCTTGCGGTCGACCTTGCCGTTGGGCGTCAGCGGCAGCCTCTCTAATGTCACGAAGGCCGAAGGCACCATGTAATCGGGCAGGCGCTCGGCGAGGTGCGCGCGCAGTTCGCTCGCCGCGACCGCCCCGGCCCCCTCGCGCGCGACGACGTAGGCCACGAGCCGGCGCTGCCCCTGAGCGTCCGGGCGCGCGACGACGACCGCCTCCCTCACCCCGGCGTGACGCCTGAGCGCCGCCTCCACCTCGCCGGGCTCCACGCGGTAGCCGCGCACCTTGACCTGCGCGTCGGCGCGCCCCAAAGCCTCGACGCTGCCGTCCGGCAGGTAACGACCCAGATCGCCCGTCTTGTAAAGACGGTCGCCCGCCAGCCCCGTGAACGGGTTGGGGATGAAACGCTCGCGCGTGAGCGCCTCGTCGCCGACGTAGCCGCGCGCGATGTGCGGGCTGCGGAGGTAGACCTCGCCCAGCTCGCCGACCCCCGCGAGTTGTCCGGCCGCGTTGACGACGAGTAACTGCACGTCCCGAATCCCGCGCCCCAGAGGCAGAGTCTCTTTCGAGGCGGGTCGCCCCGGCCCGCCGCCGGCGTGCCCCGCCGACTGCTCCGCGGGGATGACGAGGTAGCCGACGGCGCGCTGCGTCTCGGTGGCCCCGTAGAAATTTACGCACGTCACGGAGGGGTTCAGATTCCTCATCAGGGAAACGTCCCTGCGCGTCAGCATGTCGCCGAGGAAGAAGACGTAGCGCAGGCCCGGCGCGGCCGCGCCGTCGCCGGCCGTCGCGCCCTCGGCGATCAACTGCCCCATCGCCGGCGTGAGGTGCGCGACCGTGACCTCGGCCCGCGCCAGCCAGCGCGCCAGCCAGCCGGGGTCGCCCATCCGCTCCGGGTCGGGGATGCGGATCGAGCCGCCGAGCTGGAGCGGCGTGAAGACATCCCTGTGGAGCGGGTCGTGCGAGAGCCCCGAGAGCATGCTGAACGAGTCGGACTCGCGCAGGCCGAAGGTCTCGCGCAGCCACGGCGTGAAGTGCGTGAGCGAGCCGTGCAGGCCGAGGATGGCTTTCGGCCTCCCCGTCGTGCCCGAGGTGAAAGAGACGTAAGCCGGATCGCCGGGGCCGACGGCCACGCCGGGGTCGCCCGCCTCGTACTCGCTCAGGAAGCCCTGCCGCGCGGCCGCCGTGCGCGCGGGGAGTTCGACGCGGCAGAGGCAATCCGACCCGCTCAGGAAGTCCGCGAGCGCGGCGGGCGGCGGCCCCGCCTCCTCCAACTGAATCCAGCCTTTCGGCTTCGCGGCGCGCAGGTATTCGACGAGCCGCGCCTGCGGGTAGGCCGGGTCGAGGACGAGGAAGGCCGCGCCGGCCTTGAGCGTCCCCAGCAGCGCCCAGACGAGCGAGGCGCTGCGGCGCGCGTAAATCGCCACCACGTCGCCGCCCCGCACGCCCGACGCCAGCAGGCGGCGCGCGAGCTGGTTGCCGCGCGCGTCCAGTTCCCCGTAGCTCCACACCTCGTCGCGGTCGGCGGCGGCGAGCCGCTGCGGCGCGCGCCGCGCCTGCGAGGCGAAGAGGTCGTGCACGGCCCCGGCCCAACCCGCGTCGAGCGCCTCGGTCGGGTCGGGCAGGACGGCGCGCGCGCCGCGCGTCACCAGAGAGAGGCTTGAGATGCGCCCGTCGGGCTCACTCACGACCTGCCGCAGCAGGTGGCCGTACTGCTCCAAAAGCTCGGCCATGCGTTCGTGCGCGAAGACATCGCTGTTGTAAACCAGCCGGAACGAGACGCCGCCCGCCCGCTCCTGCACGTAGAGCGTGAGGTCGAACTTGGCCCCGGCCTCGGGGTTGACGAGGCGCTCGACCACGAGGCCCGGCAGCTCGATCTCGTCCAGCTCTAGGTTGAGCATGTTGACGAAGACCTGAAAGAGCGGCGTGTGCTCGGGGCTGCGCTCCGGCTGCAACTCTTCGAGCACCTTCTCGAACGGCAGCTCCTGATGCGCGTAAGCCCCGAGCGTCACCTCGCGCACGCGCCCGAGCAGCTCGCGGAACGAGGGGTCGCCCGACAGGTCGCAGCGCAGCGCGAGCGAGTTGACGAAGAAGCCGATCAGGTTCTCGGTCTCCGAGCGGTTGCGGCCCGCGATGGGCGTGCCCACCACGATGTCGTCCTGCCCGCTGTAGCGCTGGAGGAGAATCTGGAAGGCGGCCAGCAGCGCCATGAACAGCGTCGCCCTCTCCCTCCGGCACAACTCCCTCAAAGCCCCGCTCAACTCGCCGGGCAGCGCCGACTCCAGACTCTCGCCGCGGAAGGTCTGCACGGCCGGGCGCGGCCTGTCCTCGGGCAGTTGCAGGCGCGGCGGCGCGCCGGCCAGTTGCCTGCGCCAGTAGGCGAGGTGGCGTTCGAGCGCTTCGCCCCGCAGCCACTCGCGCTGCCACGCGGCGAAGTCCGCGTACTGCACGGGCGGCTCGGCGAGCGGCGACGGCCTGCCCTCGGCGTAGGCCGCGTAGAGGGCGTTGATCTCGCGCATTAAGACCTGCATCGACCAGCCGTCGCTGACGATGTGGTGCGTGGTGAAGAGCAGCACGTGCTCGTCGGGGCTGACGCGCAGCAGCGCGGCCCTCAGCAGCGGCCCGCGCGCGAGGTCGAAGGGGCGCTGCGCCTCGGCGTCCGCCAGCCGCCCGACCTCCGCTTCGCGCTCGGCCTCGGCCGCCGACTGCAAGTCGATCACGTCGAGCGACAAAGGCTCGGGCGGCGCGATGAATTGCAGCAGTTGATCGTCGGCGACGGCGAAGGTCGTCCGCAGCGCCTCGTGCCGCCGGATGATCTCCGAGAGCGTGCGCTCCATCACCGCGATGTCGAGGTTGCCGCGGAAGCGCGCGCCGACGGACAGGTTGTAGGCGACGTTGCCCGGTTCGAGCTGGTCTATGAACCAGAGGCGCTGCTGCGCGAACGAGAGCGGCAGGGGGCCGCCGCGGGGCACGCGCCCGATGGGCGGCGGCGCGTCCGCCACCCCGCCACGCAGAGCCTCCTCGACCCTCCCGGCCAACTCGCCCACCGTCGGGTGCTCGAAGAGGGCGCGCAGCGGCAGCTCCACCTTGAAGAGTTCGCGCACCCGGCTGGCGAGTCGCGTGGCGAGCAGCGAGTGCCCGCCCAGCTCGAAGAAGTTGTCGCCTACCGAGACGCGCTCGACGCCGAGCACTTCAGCCCAGATGCCCGCCAGCAGTTCCTCCGTGGGCGTGCGCGGGGCGACGTGGCCGGCCGCCGCCTCGAACTCGGGCTCGGGCAGCGCCTTGCGGTCGACCTTGCCGTTAGGCGTCAGCGGCAACTGCTCAAGCGACACGAAAGCCGAGGGAATCATGTGCTCCGGCAACACCCGCCGCAGGTGCTCGCGCAGTTCGTCCGCCGCAAATGCCTCCGCCCCCTCGCGCGCGATGACGTAAGCCACCAGCCGCCTGCGGTCTGCCGCCTCGCCGCGCGCCACCACGGCCGCCTCCCTCACGCCCGCATGACGCCTGAGCGCCGCCTCGACCTCGCCGGGCTCGACGCGGAACCCGCGCACCTTCACCTGCGCGTCCGCGCGACCGACGAACTCCAGTTCGCCTTCTTCGCCCCACCGGCACACGTCACCCGTCCGGTACAGGCGCGAACCCGCCCCGCCGAACGGATCGGGGACGAACCGCTCGGCCGTCAGAGCGGGCCGCCCGAGGTAGCCGCGGGCGAGGCCGTCGCCGCCGAGGTAGAGCTCGCCTGAGACGCCGACCGGCACGGGCTCCATCCGCGCGTCGAGCACGTAAGCCTGCGTGTTCGCGATGGGCCTGCCGATCGGGACGCTCGTCCCGATCTCGGACTCCTTCGTCCTCTGACAGCAACAACTGAAGGTCGTGTTTTCGGTCGGCCCGTAGCCGTTAATCAGCCGGGCGCCTTCCGCGCTTCGCAGGAACCTGCGCGCGTGCGGGGCCGACAGCACGTCGCCGCCGGCCAGCATCCGGCGCACCCCCGCGAGGTCTTCCGGCCGCTCGTCCACCATCTGGTTGAAGAGGCCGGAGGTGAGCCACAGGGTCGTGACCCTTTGACGCCGGAGCGCCTGCCCGATGGCCTCCAGCGTCGGCTTCTCCGGGGGCATGACGACGAGCCGCGCGCCGTTCAACAGGCAGCCCCAGATTTCAAAAGTCGAGGCGTCGAACGTGAAGGGCGCGAGTTGCAGAAAAACGTCTTCCGCGCCGACGCTCACGTAATCCGCCCCCTTCACCAGCCGCACCACCCCGCGATGCGGAACGCTCACGCCTTTAGGTCTGCCCGTCGAGCCGGAGGTGTAGATGACGTAAGCGAGATTCTCCGCCGAGGCCACGTTCCCCGGCGCCTCCGCGCTCCGCGCCCCGACCTCCGCGCCCGCCTCGTCTAAGTTGACGACCCGCGCGCCGCTCAACTCCGCCTCGCGCAGCCGCTCGACTTCCTCGCCACTCGTCAACACCACCGCCGCGTCGCTGTCCGCCACCATCCAACCGAGTCTTTGCGCCGGGTAGTCGGGGTCGAGCGGCAGGTAAGCCCCGCCGGCTTTCAGCACCCCGAGCGCCGCCGACACCAACTCTGCCGAGCGACCGAGGCAGATGCCAACCACCGTCTCCGGCCCCACGCCCAAAGCTCGCAGGCGTCCGGCTATTCGGTTCGACCGCTCATCCAACTCCCGGTAGCTCAGCCGCCCTTCCCCGCAGACGACGGCCACGGCCTCCGGCGTCCGTCGCGCCTGCTCGGCAAACAGCTCATGCACCGTTCGCTCGCGCGGGTATTCGCGGGCCGTGTCGTTGAATTCGACGAGCAGGCGGCGGCGCTCCGCGTCGGTGAGCAGCGGCAGGCGCGAGAGGGGCAACGACGGGTCGGCCGCGGCGCCGGCCAGCAGCGTCGCGTAATGCTCGGCCATCCGCCGCGCCGCCTGCTCCCCGAAGATGTCCGCGTTGTAAGTTATCGAGAACGCTAAGCCGTCGCTCTCCTCACGCGCCTCTAAAGTGATGTCGAACTTCGCCGCCTCGACCGACGCGCCGAGCACTTCTACCCTCACGTCGGAAAACACCAACTCCTCGGCCGGCGCGTTCTGCAAGGTGAACATCACCTGAAACAGCGGCGTGCGCGACAGGTTCCTCTCCGGCGCGAGTTCTTCCACCACCCGCTCGAACGGCACCTCGTCGTGAGCGTACGCGCCTAAGCAGACTTCCCTCGCCCGCCCCACCAACTCGCTGAAAGTCGGGTCTCCCGCGAGGTCAGTCCGCAGTACCAGCGTGTTGACGAAGAAGCCGATGAGCCCTTCGAGCTCGGCCCGCCCCCGCCCGGCCACCGCCGTCCCGACCGCCACGTCCTCGCGGCCCGTGTAGCGTGACAAGAGCGCCTTGAAACCTGCGAGCAAGACCATGAAGAGCGTCGCGCCCTGCGCCCGCCCGGCGCCGCGAAGCCCCTCGGTCGCCTCGCGGCCGACGCGGAACGTGACGCTCCCGCCGCGATAGGTTTGCGGCCCCGGCCTCGGCTTCGCACCCGGCAGCTCCAGCGCCGGCCCAAGTCCTGCCAGTTGCTGGCGCCAGTACGCGAGTTGCCGCTCAAGCCTCTCACCACTCAGGTGTCTCCGCTGCCAGACGGCGTAGTCGGCGTACTGCATGGGCAGTTCCGCTAGCGGCGACGGACTGCCGGCCGCAAAGGCTTCGTAGAGCGAGGCGGCCTCGCGCACCAGCACGCCCAACGACCACGCGTCCGAAGCGATGTGGTGCATCGTCAGCAGCAGCACGTGCTCGTCCGCCGCGAGCCGTAACAGCCCGGCCCGCAGCAGCGGCCCCTTCGTGAGGTCGAAGGGCTGCTCCGCCTCGGCCTTCATCAGCCGCGTGGCCTCGGCCTCGCGCCTTGAATCATCGAGCCCCGAGAGGTCTGTCACCTCCAGCTTGAGCGGGCAGTCCGGCAGGATGAGCTGGACGGGGCCGCCGTCGAGCGTGGCGAAGACGGTGCGCAGCACCTCGTGGCGGCGCACCACCTCCCCGAAGGCCCGCTCTAAA
>DATMVI010000676.1:0-3010 GCA_035563275.1 Pyrinomonadaceae bacterium | reverse complement strand
CGCTCGAAGAGCAGCCAGACGAAGCCGACGGACAGGACGAGCGCCGCGGCCACGAGCGCGTAGCGCAGCGCGGCGCTGCACGCGCGCAGGGCGTCGAGGAGCGACGGGCGGGGGGCGTCGGGCGTCCGTGCCGGGAGCGGTGCCGGCCGGGGCGGCGAGGCGCCGACGGCGGCGGTGTCGGAGGCGGCGGCGAGGGCGAGGGCGAAGCGCACGCGCTCGCGCACGCGCGGCCGCGAGAGGAAGAGCGCCTCGAACCGCTCGCGCTCGGCGGTCGAAAGCTCGCCGCGCGCGTAGGCGTCGAGCAGTTCCTCCTCGGCGGCGAGCGCCTGCTCGAAGGCGCCGTCGTTTAGAAACAACGACTCTTCGAGCGCGTCGCGCTCGGCCTCCGGCAACTCGCCCAGCAAAAAGCTGGTCAGCCGCGCCTCATCTGGTGTCTGTCCCTCCAAAGAGTCAGCCCCCTTCCAACTGCCTCACCTAATAAGTGGCGAAAAACGGAAACGGTTTCACCCGCCGCGTCTGAGGCATTCGCGCACGCACGCCTCAAGCCCCACGCGGACGCGGTGCGCGCGGATGCGCAGGGCGTTGAGCGGGATGCCGAGGCGCTCGGCCAAGAGCTTGCGCCGCGCGATCTTGCGCCCCCGCTCGTCCTGATAGTATTCGATAATGAGGTCGCGGTTTTCGTCCGACAGGCGCGCGAGGCAGGAGTCGAAGCAGGCGCGCCGCCCCTCCTCGTCCTCGTCCTCGTCCTCCGCGGCCGCGGCCTCCGACGGGGCGAGCGCCAGCGCCTCGCGCTCGCGCTCGCGCGTCTTGAGCGACTCGGCGTGGACGAGGCGGGCCACGCCGTAGAAGTAGGCTTCGAGGTTGTAAACGTCGGCCCCTTCGGCGATCCGGCGCGCGACGCGGTTGATCGTCTCGTCGGCCTCGTCGTCGGGCAGCGCCGAGCCGCGCCACTCGAAGAACTTGAGCAGCTTCTGGCGGACGCGCTCGTACCTGCGCGCCGCCCGCTCGCGGTCGTCATCGAGGCGGGCGAGGAGGAGGTCGAAAGCCTCCTGCGTCAGAACCCATTCCTTTTTGAGAGACACCGGGGTTGTCCGTGCTGGGCTGGCAATCACACGCCGGGAATACAGGGAGACGCGAAGCGCGAGGCTATGACTCCCCTGCGGCATTCTCCACGCTTTCAACCGGAAAGGAAAGGCGGGAAGGGAGTAGACGGCGGGCGGCGGTCAGTGGGCGGCGGGAAGACCTTCGGCGGCGATTCTTAACGATGTCGGCGTCGGCGTCGGCGGCGCGGGGCGCTACCGGCCCCCGATTGCCGCCGGCCGTCCACCGCCCCTCTCACCTCCACTCGCCTTGCAGCGTGAAGGCGGCCCAGTAGTAGGGCGAGCGTCGCTGCGGGCGCCGCCACATGCCGACCTGCGCGGCGCGCAAAGCCTCGGCCGGGCGCAGCCCTTCGCGCAGCATCGCGCGGTAGAACTCGCCCATCAGCTCGGCCGTGGCCGCGTCGTCAACCTTCCACAGGCTGGCGACGACGCGCGGCGAGCCGGCGTACATGAAGCCGCGCGTCAGCCCGATCAGCCCCTCGCCCCTGACCTCCTTGCCGAGCGCCGTCTGGCAGGCCGAGAGCACGACCAGCTCGGCGGGCAGGTTGAGGTTGTAGACCTCGTGCAGTTGGAGGAAGCCGTCTTGCCGGCGGCCGGCCTCGTCGAAGAGCGAGAGGACGACGCCCGAAAGCTCCGGGTGCTCGCTGTCGAGCAGGCCGTGGGTGGCGAAGTGGACGACGCGGTAGCGGGAGAGTTCGGGGCCGGTGGCCGTCGCGCGGCTCGCGCGGAAGTCGGTGGCGAGCAGCCCTTCGCCGGCCGGCACCGAGGCCATGATGGCCTCGGCCTCGCGCCGCGAGAAGGGGAGGCGCGCGAGCTCGCCGCCGTCGCCCGGCCCCTCGAAACCCTGCGGGCCGCCCCGCGTCGCCGCGGCCGCGCGCGGGCGGGCGCGCGGCGTCGTGAGCCGCTCGTCGTCCTTCTCGAAGACGGGGTCGGCCAGCACGGCGACCGCCTTCGGCGCGGGCGCGCGCCCGCGCAGCTCGTCGCGCAGGAGCGCCAGCACCGAGGCCGAAGGCAGGCTCACCACCTCGTGCCCGACGATTAAAGGAGTGAAAGAGAGCCCGGAGCCCGAAGACGAGTTGCCGGTTCCGACTTCAGGCTCGGGGGTCGGGGCTTGCGACTCCGAGCCGTTCGGGTCTGGGAGGGCGGCGAAGGGGACGTATTGGAGCGCGCCGTCGGCGACGACGGCGATCCGCTTGCGCCCGAGTTCGCGGGCGACCGGCGCGAGCAGCATCCGGCCGAGGGCGGCCGAAGCCTCTTCGTACTCGGCCTCCTCGCGGCGCAGGCGCGCCTGCGTCTGCGGCCACGCCTCGCCCTTCACGCGCCGGTTGCGTGCCGTCAGCAGTTCGTAGACGCGGCGGGCCGCCGCCTCGACCTCGGCGCGCGGCGGCAGCGCGAAGCTTTTGACCGAGTCGGGCGTCACGGCCCAGACGTGGCTGCGCTCCTCGCCGAGCGCGTATTCGAGCAGCACGGTGTCGGCGTCAAGCACCTTCCGCTGAATCTCGGCGAGCGTGAGCGGCGCGGGGCGCACGAGCGCGGCGTAGTGCGGGCTCGACGCCCTGATCTGCCCCTGCGTCTCCTGATAGCGCGCCGCCAGATCATTCAGCTCGCGCTCGACCAGCGCCAACTCTTCGGGCGCGGCCTTCGCCGCCGCCAGTTGCACGCGCCGCTCCGCCTTCGCGTGGAGCTGGCGCTGCAACTCGCGCTCGCGCCCGAGCAGTTCGGCGTCCACGCCGCGCCGGATGTCTTTGCGCCCCTCGGCCAGCGCTTCCAGAAGCGAACGGGCGCGGCCCCGCTCGGCCGCCTCGAAGGCCGCGCGGTCGAACCCCTCCGAAGGGCGCGCCGCGTGCAGCCGCATCTGCACTTCGACGTAGAACTCGTACTGCTGGTGGACGGTGGTGAAGTAGGAGGCG
>DATMVI010000675.1:0-7885 GCA_035563275.1 Pyrinomonadaceae bacterium | reverse complement strand
CGCCGACGCCCGCGCCCTCGCCGACGCCCACGCCGCCGCCGCCCACGCCGAGCCCGACGCCGCGCGCCTGCGCCAGCGGCGAGAGGGTCTCGACGGGCTGCGTCTGCAAGCCGCCGATGAGGACGAACGGGTCGGGCAAGTGCATGTGACGCAGAGTCTCCGGAGTGGAAATCGAATCCCGCACGCGAGTGAGGCAAGAAACGTGAGTCAACAGCTAACCTTCGTCATCCTGAGCAGCGGCCTCGAAAACTTCCGCGAGCTGCGCGCGGCGCTCTCGCGGCAGGAGGGCGCGCGCCTGCTCGCCGGCGGCGACGACGCCGAGCAGGTGGTCGGCGAGATCAGCCGCCTCAAGCCCTCGGCCTTCATCATCGCGCTCGGCGCGGCGCCCGAGGCCGAGCTGCGCATCGTCGAGCGCGTGGCGCGCGAGAACCCGCACGTCTCGGTCATCTGCGCCTCGCGCGACGCCTCGCCCGACCTCATCCTCCACTCCCTGCGGGCCGGCGCGCGCGAGTTCCTGCGCCTGCCCGTCAGGCCCGAGGAGTTCAAGACCGTCTACGAGCGGACGGCCGAGTTCTGCTCCGTGCAGGCCGAGGCCCCGAAGAAGCGCGGCCGGGTCGTCGCCGTCTTCTCCTCGAAGGGCGGCTGCGGCACGACCTTCATCGCCACCAACGTCGCCTCGGCCCTGAACCGCCCGGCCGTGCTCGTCGACCTCAACCTTCAGGCCGGCGACCTCGGCCTCTTCCTCGGCGTCGAGCCGAAGTTCTCGGTCGCCGACCTCGTCGAGAACCGCGAGCGCGTGGACGACTCGCTGCTGCGCAGCTACCTGACGCCGCACACCTCGAACCTCTCCCTGCTGGCCGCGCCGCGCGAGGCCGACTCGGCCGACGACATCGAGGCCGAGCACATCTTCGAGGTCTTGGAAATCCTGCGCGAGCGCTTCGACTACGTGGTCATCGACCCGCAGCACACCTTCGACCCGATCACGCTGGCCGCGCTCGATCAGGCCGACGACATCGTGCTGGTGCTCACCCTAGACATCCCGGCCATCCGCAGCACGCAGCGCTCGCTGATGATCTTCGACCGGCTCGGCTACCCGCGCCACAAGATTCACGTCGTCGTCAACCGCTTCAGCAAGCAGATCGACCTCGACCTCCGGCAGGTCGAGCGCTACCTCGGCGAGCGCGTCGCCGGCTACGTCCAGAGCGACTACAAGACGGCCGTCAACTCGATCAACCTCGGCCAGCCGCTCGTCGAGTCGGAGCCGGCCTCGAAGATCGCCACCGAGCTGCGCCAGATCGCCGCCCACTTCAGCCACGCGGCCCGGCCCGCCGCCGCGCCCGCGCCGCGCCGCCGCCTCCTCGGCTCCATCTTCCGCCGCGACAGGCCGGCCGACGAACCCGTCGCCGACCGGCTGACCGCGGTCGGCTGAAGCCGGGAAACTGACAACTGATAACTGACGACTGATAACTCCTATGTCACTCCGCGAAAGACTGATCCGCGAGACGGTGCCGAACGGCGCGGCCTACTTCGGCCGGGGCGCCGCGGGCGACGACCCGGCCGGCGGCGCGAACCTTTTTCAGGAGATGAAGGCGCGCCTGCACCGCGCCATCATCAACCGGATGGACCTGACCAAGCTCGGCCAGCTCGAACCCGACCAGCTCCACAGCGAGGTGGCGCGGCTCGCCGAAGACCTCCTGCTCGCCGAGAACACGCCGCTCTCGACGAGCGACCGCGAGCGGCTCGTCCACGAGGTGCGCCACGAGCTGTTCGGCCTCGGCCCGCTCGAACCGCTGCTCGCCGACCCGACCATCTCCGACATCCTCGTCAACTCGCCGAAGCGCATCTTCATCGAGCGCGGCGGCAAGCTCGAACTCACCAGCATCGAGTTCAAGGACGACGAGCACCTGATGCGCGTCATCGAGCGCATCGTCTCGACCGTCGGCCGCCGCATCGACGAGGCGCAGCCGATGGTGGACGCGCGCCTTCAGGACGGCTCGCGCGTCAACGCCATCATCCCGCCGCTCGCCATCGACGGCCCCGTCCTCTCCATCCGCCGCTTCGGCTCGGACCCGCTGCGGATGGACAAGCTCGTCGAGAACGGCGCGGTCACCAAAGAGATCGCCGAGATGTTCGAGATGTGCGTGCGCGCGCGCCTGAACGCCATCATCTCGGGCGGCACGGGCGCCGGCAAGACGACGCTCCTCAACGCGCTCTCGGCCTACATCCCTTCGGACGAGCGCATCGTCACCATCGAGGACTCGGCCGAGCTGCAACTGCAACAGCCGCACGTCGTCCGCCTTGAGACGCGCCCCGCCAACATCGAGGGCAAGGGCGAGGTCACGCAGCGCGACCTCGTCAAGAACGCCCTGCGCATGCGGCCCGACCGCATCGTCATCGGCGAGGTGCGCGGCGGCGAGGCCATCGACATGCTTCAGGCCATGAACACCGGCCACGACGGCTCCCTGACGACCATCCACGCCAACACGCCGCGCGACGCGCTGGCCCGCCTCGAGACGATGATCCAGATGACGGGGATGCGACTCTCCGACCGCGCCATGCGCCAGCAGGTGGCCTCGGCCGTCAACCTCGTCGTGCAGGTCGCGCGCCTGTCGGACGGCTCGCGCCGCGTCACGTCAATCTCCGAGGTCACCGGCATGGAGGGCGAGACGATCACCATGCAGGAGATTTTCCAGTACGAGCGCAAGGGCGTGGACTCGAACGGCAAGGTCATCGGCCGCTTCCGCCCGACCGGCGTCCGCCCCCGCTTCGCCGAACGCCTCAAAGCCTACGGCATGCAACTGCCGCGGGTCTTCTTTGAAGAGTAGACAGTAGACAGTAGTCAGTAGCCGGTAGCGCTCCGCGCACACTCTACTGACGCTAACACGCGAACGATTCGCTACCGAAGGTCTTCCTACTGACTACTGACTACTGACTACTGACTACTTTTTTGGTGCCTTATGATCCCCTTCGTAGTCTTCATGGCCTGCATGTTCGGCGTCTTCGGCGCGTACCTTCTGGCGACGCGCGAGTCGGAGGAGAAGCGCAAGCGCCTCCAGCAGAGGCTCTCGGACGCGCTCCTCTACACGCGGCACAGCGAGGACGCCGACGTGCAGCTCGCGCGCGCCGAACTCCTGAGCGAGATTCCGGCCCTGAGCCGCCTGCTCGGGCGCTTCCCCGTGGCGACCTCCCTGCGGCGGATGCTCGATCAGGCCGACCTCCACATCACGGTCTCGCGCCTCGTCATGCTCTCGCTGATGGCCGGCATGCTGGCGGCGCTCGCCGTCTCGATGCTGACCGTCTCGACGCTGCTCATGGCGACGGGCGGCGTCGTGGCCGCGGCCGTGCCCTTCATGCACGTCCTCTACCGGCGCCGCAAGCGCCTGCACGCCTTCCTCGGGCTGCTCCCCGACACGCTGGAGCTGATGAGCCGCGCGTTGCAGGCCGGCCACGCCTTCTCGGAGGCGCTGCACATGGTCGCCAACGAGATGCCCGAGCCCATCGCCACCGAGTTCCGCAAGACCTACGAGGAGCAGAACCTCGGCCTCTCGCTCAAGCTCGCGCTGGAGAACCTGACGCAGCGCGTGCCGCTCTTAGACCTCCGCCTGTGCGTCACCGCCATCCTCATCCAGCGCGAGACGGGCGGCAACCTCGCCGAGATTCTGGAGAAGGTCTCCTACACCATCCGCGAGCGCTTCCGCATCCTCGAAGACTTGAAGACGCTGACGACCAGCTCGCGCATGTCGGCGTGGATTCTCTGCGGCCTCCCCATCTTCGTCGCCCTCGCCGTCACCGTGATGAACCCCGAGTACATGAGCGTCCTCTGGAGCGACCCGCGCGGCCACAAGCTGCTCGCCGTCGCCGTCGGCCTCCAGCTCACGGGCATGCTCATCATCCGGAAGATTTTGAGGATCAAAATCTAGTAGACAGTAGCCAGTAGTCAGTAGTCAGTAGAAAGACCTTTCTACCCTGCGGCCGCTGGCAACCATCATTCAACGGACGAAAGATGAAATCTACTGACTACTGACTACTGACTACTGTCTACTCTTATGCTGCTCATCACCATCTCCATCTTCGTCTGCGTCACGCTCGGCGTGATGGCCGTCTACTGGCTGATGTTCCGGCCGCCGAGCGCGGCGACGGAGCGCCTGAAGCGGATGGGCGACACGGGGGGCGCGCCCCCGGCCGCGTCGGTCGCGCTCGTCGAGGAGCCCGCGGGCGGGGGCTTGGCCGAGCGCGTCGCCGCGCCGTTCCAGCGCCTCGCGCCGCCGTCGGCCGCCGAGGCGCGCAAGCTGCAAAAGCAGTTGATGCAGGCGGGGTTCCGCGCGCCGACGGCGCCGGCCACGTTCCGCGTCTTGCAGCTCGCCTCGCTCGCCGGCTTCCCCGCGCTCGTCGCGCTCGGGTGCGCGCTGGCGGGCCGCCCGCTCGACAGCGCGCTGCTCTGGATCGGCTTCGCCTTCTGCCTCGGCTTCGCGCTCCCGCGCTACGCCCTCAAGCGACTCATCGCCGGCCGCCGCCAGCGGCTCCGCTGGGGCTTGGCCGACGCGCTCGACCTGATGGTCGTCTCCATCGAGGCGGGGCTCGGCCTCAACGCCGCGCTCGTGCGCGTCGGCGACGAGCTGAAGTCCGTGCACCCCGACATCAGCGAGGAGTTCGAGATGGCGAACCTCGAAATCCGCGTCGGCCGCGACCGCGACGAGGCGCTGCGAAACCTCGCCGAGCGCACCGGCGTCGAAGACCTCCGCAGCCTCGTCGCGATGCTCGTGCAGGCCGACCGCTTCGGCACGTCCATCGCGAAGGCGGTGCGCGTCTACGCCGACAGCTTGCGCACGAAGCGGCGGCAGCGGGCCGAGCAGGCGGCGCAGAAGGCGGCCGTCAAGCTCCTGCTCCCGCTGGCCTGCTTCCTCTTCCCGACGCTCTTCATCGCCATCCTCGGCCCGGCGGCCCTCAACCTCATGGACACTTTCGGCAAGATGTAAGGACGGAGGCGACAGACATGAACAAGCGCAGAGTTTTGGTCATCTTCCTGATGTTCGTCCTGACGGTGAGCGCGACGGCGCTGTGGAGCGCCGAGGGCGACGAGCGCGAGGGCGACACGCCGGCCAACGTCGTCGCGACGGCCGGCGCCGAGGTCGGCTCCGGCGCCGACGCGCAGCCCGCGCCGAAGAAGAAGGGCAACCGCTTCGCGCGCTTCCTGAAGGCGCCGTTCAAGGCGGTCGGGAAAATCTTCGGCGGCGACGACGCGGGCAAGCTCGCGCGGATGTCGGAGAAGGACGCCGCGCGCTTCGAGAGCGTGGGCGTCGTCCGCGTCGAAGACCGCGACCACCGCCGGCCCGAAACGGACGCGACCCCCGGCTCGGCCCGCGACCACCTCGGCCGCGGCCGCGCGCACCTCGAAGCCGGCGACCTGAACGAGGCCGTGGCCGCGCTCTCGCGCGCCGTCGCGCTCGACCCGTCCCTCGGGCAGGCGCACAGCCTGCTCGCCGTCGCCTACGACCGGAAGGGCCTGCGCGAGCGCGCGAAGGACTCTTACGCGCGCGCCGTCGAGGTCAACGACTCCGACGCGCAGGCGCTCAACAACCTCGGCTACTCGCTCTACCTGAGCGGCAACTACCGCGCGGCCGTCGACCGCCTGAAGCGCGCCGCGCGGCTCGCGCCCGCCGACGGGCGCGTGCTGAACAACCTCGCGCTGGCGCAGGCGCGACTCGGCAAGTACGACGACGCCTACAAGAGCTTCGCGCGCGCGGGCGGCGAGTACAAGGGGCGCGTCAACGTCGCCTCGCTGCTCGTCCGCGCCGGGCGCGAGGAGAAGGCCATCGAGCACCTCGAGGCCGCGCGCCGCCTGCAACCGGCCGCCGCCGGCGTCCTCCAGCAGCTCGCCGACCTCTACGACCGCAACGGCCGCAGGGACAAGGCCGAGGAGGCGCGCGCCGCCATGCGGGAAGAAGAGACGCGCCAGCAGACGTTCGCCGTCAACGGCGGAAGGTAGAAACAAGTGCGGAAGTCAGAGCGCAGAATGCAGAAGGAAAGACGGAGGTCTTCTGTTTTAGTTCTGCATTCTGCGCTCTGACTTCCGCGCTTCTTACCGCGGGGCTTGCACCAATGACACATACGGCCATACTCACGCGCGTCGAGATCGAGTCCATGGGGCCGCCGCCCCTCGAAGAGTTGCGGGACGCGGACGTGCCGGCGGCGTTCCTCTGCGACCTCGCGCTCAAGCACGTCGCGCAACTGCCGGAGCCGACGACCAACTCGGTGTCCGACGAGATGTGCCTGCCGCGCGCGCTCGTCGAGGAGGTGCTGCTGCACCTGACGCGCGAGAAGATGATCGAGGTCAAGGGGCAGTTGGCCGTCGGCGCGACGCGCTACGCGATGCTGGAGCGCGGCTGGGAGCGCGTCGCGCGCGCCCGCGGCCTGTGCGGCTACGTCGGCCCGGCCCCGGTCAGCCTGCGCGACTACGCGCACATGATGCGGCTCCAAGCCGTCCCCTCGCGGCCGGCCACGATGGACTCGATGCGCGCCGCGCTGCGCGACCTCGTCCTGCCCGAGTCGCTCCTGCAAACCCTCGGCTGCGTCGTCAACTCGCGCCGCTCGCTCTTCCTGACGGGCCCGCCGGGCACGGGCAAGACGGCCGTCGCCGAGCGCATCAACGCCGGCCTCTCCGGGCACATCTGGGTGCCCTACGCCATCGAGGTCGACGGGCAGATCGTGCGCGTCTTCGACAACCACAACCACCGGCCCGCGCCGGCCGACCAGACGCCGGCCGACTACGACCGCCGCTGGGCGCTCATCGAGCGGCCGCTCGTCGTCGTCGGCGGCGAGCTGACCCTCGACGACGCAGACCTCCAGTGGAGCGAGGCGGCGCGCTTCTACGAGGCCCCCTTCCACATGAAGTCGAACGGCGGCACGCTCGTCATAGACGACTTCGGCCGCCAGCGGGTCGAGCCGCACGAGCTTCTGAACCGCTGGATCGTCCCGCTCGAGAAGCGCGTGGACTACCTGACGCTGCACACGGGCAAGAAGATCGAGGTGCCGTTCGAGCAGTTGATCGTCTTCTCGACCAACCTCAACGAGAAGGATTTGGTGGACGAGGCCTTCCTGCGCCGCATGGGCTACCGCGCGCGGGTCGAGCCGCCGACGCCCTCGGCCTACGTCGAAATCTTCCGGCGCGCGGCGCACGTGCGCGGCCTGCGCGTCGAGCAGACGTGCCTCGACCACGTGCTCAACAACTACATGCTCGAACACCGCCAGATGAAGGCGTGCGAGCCGCGCGACCTGCTCGAACGCATGACCGACATCTGCCTCTTCGAGGGGCGCGCGCCCGAGGTCAGCACGCGACTCATAGACCTCGCGTGGCGCAACTACTTCGGCGCGTCGCACGGCTTCGACGCGCAGGAAACCATCAGGCGGAACACGCAGGAGCGGGCGGATGCGAACCCTCTACAGGTCTGAAGAGCGACGCGGATTGCGGAATCCGTCAACGGCGGACGGCGGAGCGCGGATTGAGGAATCCGCCGGCGGCGGGCCGCGGATTGCCGATTGCGGATTCGTCGAGCCGGACGAGGCCCCGCCGCCGTTCACGGTTGCCCGGCGCGGCCTCTTCCGCGTTCGACGAATCCGCAATCGGCAATCCGCAACCCGCAACCTGATGCTGTTCGCCGTCGTCCTTCTGGCGTTCCCCGCCTCGGCGCACGCCGTCCACCTGCGTCTGGCCGACGGGACGAAGATCGAGGTGGACGAGGCTTGGGAGGACGCGCAGGGCGTCTGGTACACGCGCGGCGGAGTGACGCACCTCGTCGAGCGCGCGCGCGTGAAGGCCATCGAGCGCCCGGCGCGCGCGGCCGCGGCCGTGAAGGCGGCCAGCGACGCGCAGCCCGCGCGGCCCGGC
>DATMVI010000674.1:0-3746 GCA_035563275.1 Pyrinomonadaceae bacterium | reverse complement strand
ACGCGGCGGGCGAGACGCGCTCGGTCGCCGGCCGCCGCTTCCGCCGCGAGGGCGGCGCGTGGGTGGATGTCAACTACCGCCCGACGATGTCCATGACCGGCGTGCGCCGCGGCACCGAAAGCTACCGCGCGCTCGTCGCAGACCACCCCGAACTCGGCCGCATCGCCGAACAGCTCGGCGGCGAAGTCATCACCGTCATCGGCGGCCGCGCCTACCGAATCCGGTAAAAGCCTTCCGTGCGTAAACCGTAAGACGTGAATCGTAAATCGTCGCGGGAGGGTTGACGCCTTCAACGCTTCGGCGTAAACCATTCAGGCCGCCGGCCGCGCGGCCCCGATTCACGATTTACGATTCTCGGTTCACGGCTTTTAAAGGAGTCGCGCATGATCTTCCGCAGCCCCCTGCCCGACGTTCGCATCCCCGAAGTCCCGCTCACCGAGTTCGTCTTCGAGCACGCCGGCGGGCACGCCGACCGGGCGGCGCTCGTCGAGGGCACGACGGGGCGCTCGCTCACCTACGCCGAGCTGCGCGAAGCGATCCGCCGCGCGGCCGCGGGCCTCGCCCGCCGCGGCCTCTCGAAGGGCGACGTGCTGGCCATCGTCAGCCCGAACGTGCCCGAGTTCATGGTCGCCTTCCACGCCGCGGCCACGCTCGGCGTCGTCGTCACGCCGGTCAACCCGCTCTACACCGGCGAAGAGATCGAGAAGCAGTTGAGGGACTCGCGCGCGAAGTGCCTCGTCACGATCCCGCAGCTCCTCGAGAGGGCGCGCGGGGCGGCGCGCGCGGCGGGCGTCGAGGAGGTGTTCGTCTTCGGCGAGGCCGAGGGCGCGACGCCGTTCGCGTCGTTACTTAAAGACGACGCGGGCGACCCGCCGCCGGTCGAGATCAGCCCGCGCGAAGACCTCGTGGCGCTGCCTTATTCGAGCGGCACCACCGGCGTCTGCAAGGGCGTGATGCTGACGCACCACAACCTCGTCGCCAACCTCACGCAGATGCGCGACGCGGGCCACGATTGGGCGGGCGACACGGTGGTCTGCTTCCTGCCGCTCTTCCACATTTACGGCCTCGTCGCCGTCGCCAACCACGGGCTGCGCTGCGGCGCGACCGTCGTCATGCTGCCGCGCTTCGACTTCCAGCAGTTGCTCGGCTGCATGCAGGAGCACCGCGTGACGGTCGCGCCGCTCGTGCCGCCCGTGGTGCTGGCGATGACGAAAAGCCCCGCGGTCGAGGGCTTCGACCTCTCCGCGCTGCGGCTCATCTTCTCCGGCGCGGCCCCGCTCGGCGAGGCGCTGGCGCGCGAGTGCTCGGCCCGCCTCGGCTGCGACGTGGTGCAGGGCTACGGCCTGACGGAGACCAGCCCCGTGACGCACATCGCGACGCCCGCGCACAACAAGCCCGGCTCGGTCGGGCCGCCCGTGCCGAACATGGAGTGCCGCGTCGTCTCGCTGGAGACGGGCGAGCCGCTCGGCCCCGGCGCGGAGGGCGAAATCTGCGTGCGCGGGCCGCAGGTGATGAAGGGCTACCTGAACCGGCCCGACGCGACCGCGCAGTGCGTCGACCCCGAAGGCTGGCTCCACACGGGCGACATCGGCTACGCCGACGAGGACGGCTTCTTCTACGTCGTTGACCGCGCGAAGGAGTTGATCAAGTACAAGGGCTTTCAGGTGGCCCCGGCCGAGCTTGAAGCGCTGCTGTTGACGCACCCCTCGGTGGCCGACGCCGCCGTCATCCCCAGCCCCGACGAGGAAGCGGGCGAGGTCCCGAAGGCGTTCGTCGTCGTCAGGGAGGGGCACGGGCTGACGGAGCAGGAGGTCGTGGACTTCGTCTCCCGTCAGGTCGCGCCGCACAAAAAAGTGCGCCTCGTCGAGTTCGCCGCGCAAATCCCCAAGTCGCCCTCGGGCAAAATCCTCCGCCGCCTCCTCGTCCAGCGCGAGCGCGAACGCGCCGGCGCGTGAAGACGTTGCCGCGCCGCGCGGGCGCGCGTTAACCTGTCGTTCGATTCCGCAATCATCTCGGACGAACGGGGACACGCGCATGAACCTGAGCAACGCGACTCTCTGCCGCTCACTCGCCTGCTGCCTGCTGCTCGCCTCGTCGCATCCGCCGCCCGCGCACGCGCAGAGGCGCGGAGCGGCGCAGCGTCGCGCCGCGCCCGCCCCGGCGCGCGGCGAGACCGCGCGGATGCTGCGTGAGATTGACGCGCGGCGGGTCGAGCGCGACATCCGCAAGCTCGTCTCGTTCGGCACGCGCAACACGCTCTCGGCTCAGGACGACCCCGCGCGCGGCATCGGCGCGGCGCGCGACTGGCTCGCGGAAGAGTTCCGCCGCATCAGCCGCGAGACGGGCGGGCGGCTCACGGTCGAGCTGCAATCCTTCACGCAGGAGCCGGGCCGCTTCGCGCGCATCGCGCGCCCGACCCGCGTCACCAACGTCGTCGCGCGCCTGCCCGGCGCGCAAGACCAGTCCCGGGGCCGCGTCTACGTCGTCAGCGGTCATTACGATTCGATATGTTCGAGCCCGACCGACGCCGAGTGCGACGCGCCCGGCGCCAACGACGACGCCTCGGGCGTGGCCGTCGTCCTCGAACTCGCGCGCGTCATGTCGAAGCGGCGGTTCGACGCGACGCTCGTCTTCATGGCCGTCGCGGGCGAGGAGCAGGGGCTCGTCGGCGCGTACCACTTCGCCGAGCAGGCGCGCGAGGGCGACGTTAACGTCGAGGCGATGTTCACCAACGACATCGTCGGCAACACGCTCGGCGGCAACGGCGTGCGCGACCGCCGCTCCGTGCGCGTCTTCGCCGAGGGCGTGCCGACGAACGAGACGCCGGAGGAGGCGGCTGCGCGGCGCAGCGTCGGCGGCGAGAACGACTCGCCCGCGCGCCAGCTCGCGCGCTTCGTCAAAGAGGCGGCCGAGCCCCTCATGCCCGGCTTCCGCGTCCGAATGATCTACCGCCGCGACCGCTACCTGCGCGGCGGCGACCACATCCCTTTCCTCGAACAGGGCTACCCGGCCGTCCGCTTCAGCGAGCCGAACGAGGACTACACGCACCAGCACCAGAACGTCCGCACCGAGGGCGGCGTCCGCTACGGCGACCTGCCCGAGTTCGTCGACTTCGGATACGTCGCGCAGGTGGCGCGCGTCAACTGCGCCGCGCTGGCCGCGCTCGCCCTCGCGCCCGCGCGGCCCCGCGACGTGCGCATCCTGACGCAGCGCCTGACCAACGACACCGACTTGCAATGGGCCGCGGGCGACGAGCCCGACCTCGCCGGCTACGAGGTGGTCTGGCGCGAGACGACCGAGGCCGAGTGGACGCACTCGCGCCCCGTCGGCCGCGTGACGAGCTACACCGTGAAGGGGATGTCGAAGGACAACTTCTTCTTTGGCGTCCGCGCCGTGGACGCGCAGGGCAACCGCAGCCCCGTCAGCTACCCGCGGCCGCAGCGCTGACGCGAGGCGGACGGCCCCCGCCCCGGCCGACCGGGGACGACGGAGGCCGCGCGCGGCATTCTTTTTGCAAACCCGCGCCGGCAGCCGCGCGTCTAAATGAAGCGTCGCTCGTCTCCGCAGTGATAGCCGAACAATCCGGGTAAGGATTTGCACCATCTGGTGGCCGCCATGAACGTTATCGTATCGAGCCTCGCCCGCCGCCTGCCGCGCCGCGCCCTCGCGCTCGCGGCCGCGCTCTCGCTCCTCTCCAACGGCCTCATCGCGGGCGCGCAGGCCCCCGCCCGCAAGCCGGCGCCCGC
>DATMVI010000673.1:0-3015 GCA_035563275.1 Pyrinomonadaceae bacterium | reverse complement strand
GCGCCCTGCGCGAGCGCGGCCAGCAGCACGGCCGGCCCGAGCGGCGCGGCGTCGCGCGCCGCGGCCATCCCGCGCGCGGGCGCGTAGAACATCAACAGCAGCGGGCGCAGCCAATCGGACATAAAAAAAGGTAGTCAGTAGTCAGTAGTCAGTAGTCAGTAGGAAGACCTTCGGTATCGAACCGTGAGCGCGACAGCGTCAACATACTTCGCGCGGAGCCTACTGTCTACTGACTACTGACTGCTGTCTACTGCCCTCTTTACTCGTCGCTCACCTCGTCGTCGGCGGGGCGGCGGATGTTCGGGTAGTCGGTCTCGTGGCGGATGACGCTCGCCTCGGAGAGCGGCCAGTAGCGGAAGAGCGCCTTGCCGTAGATGTACTTCTCGGGCACGAGGCCCCACGCGCGCGAGTCCGAAGAGTTGTCGCGGTTGTCGCCCATCACGAAGTAGTAGTGCGGCTTGACGTAGACGGGCGGCCGGTCGTCGGGCGCGGCGTTTAAGGCCGGGTCGAGGTACGGCTCTTGCAGCTCGTTGCCGTTGACGAGGATGCGCCCGCCGCGCAACTGCACCGTCTCGCCGGGCAGGCCGATGACGCGCTTGATGTAGCTCTTCGTGGGGTCGTCCGGGTACCAGAAGACGACGATGTCGCCGCGCTCCAGCTCGGGCAGGCCGTAGTAGATGAGCTTGTTGACGAAGATGCGCTCGCCGTCGTGCAGGCGCGGCAGCATCGACGTGCCCTCGACCTTGACGGGCTGGACGACGAAGACGAGCACGAGCGCCATGATCATCAGCGCGAAGAAGAGGTCGCGCGCGAGCAGGCGGGCCTCGGCCCAGAAGTGCTCGCGCGACTCGTCGGCCGGGCGGCGGACGTGGATGTCGCGGTCGTCGTCGAAGTGGATGTCGCCGAAGGCGTGCTCGCCCCGGCCGCGGCGTCGAAACAAGGGCATAAACTTTTCGAAGGCGGAAGCCCGCCGAAATTCGAGGTTAGCCGCCCGCCGCGCGCTTTGTCAACGAGGGGAGCAGACGGAAGAAGTAGGCGGCGGACGGTGGTCGGCGGTCGGCAGAAAGAGTTTCGGCCGCGAATCGTCGGCGCGGTCGGCGTCAGCGCCCCCGACGCGGAGCCTACCCTCTCCCGACGACCGCCTGCTAAACCTTGACAGCCGTCGCGCCCACTTTCTATTATCCAGACGTAAAGTGTTGTTACCCTTACACAAAACCCACCCGGGCGGCCGGTGGCGGAGGCGAAAGCGAAGTGATTAAACTCGACATCGTGAACCGTGTGGCCGAGCGGACGGGCGTGCCGAAGATGAAGGCCGAGCAGGCCGTGGACGCGCTCTTCCACTCGATGAAGGAGGCGCTGGCGCGGGGCGAGCGCATCGAGCTGCGCGGGTTCGGCGTCTTCGTCGTCAAGCCGCGCAAGCGCGGCGTCGGGCGCAACCCGCGCACCGGCGAGGAGGTCGCCATCCCCTCCGGCAAGACCATCCGCTTCAAGCCCGGCAAGGAGCTTCAGGCCCACGGCTTCGAGGGCGAAGACGGCGACCACGACGACCACGACCACCACGACGACGCGACCCCCGCGGCCGCGCCCGCAGCGACCGACGCCGACCCCGGCGACAACCGCCCGCCAGAGTTCTAAACAGGTGTCGGCGGCCGGGTGTCAGTTAAAGACGAGACTCTGACTGGCATCCAACACCCGGCCGCCGACATCTGTCTGCCATGTCCCAATCAGTTCAGGGCGTCCCGACTTTCCTGCGCGCGGCCGGCGTGCGCCGCCGCGCCGCGCGCCCGACCGCGCGCGAGTGGGCGCGCCACGGCGCGCTCTTCCTGCTGACGGCCTTGACCTCGACGTGGGCGGGGGCGATGACCTCGGCCGCGGCCCCCGGCGCGTACGCGGGGGTGGAGATGCCGCCGCCCGCCTCGGCCTTCGAGTTCGTCGCCTACGCCCCGCGCTACGTCCTGCTCGAACTGCTCGGCGTCACCTCCTACGCCTTCTCGAACCCGCAGCACCTCGCCGAGGGCGCGCTCTTCTCGGCCTCGCTCCTCTTCATCCTGCTGGCGCACGAGTCGGGCCACTACGTCGCCTGCCGGCTCTACGGCGTGGACGCCACGCTCCCCTTCTTCATCCCGATGCCGCCGCCGTTTCTGGCCGGCACGCTCGGCGCGTTCATCAAGATTAAGTCGTCGATCCCCTCGCGGCGCGCGCTCTTCGACATCGGCGTGGCCGGGCCGCTCGCGGGCTTCGCCGCGCTCGTGCCCGTCGCGGCCGCCGGGCTGCTGACGGCGCAGCCCAGTCCCGTGGCGCCGTCGGCCGAGGGCGTCGTCGTCTTCCACGACCCGCCGCTGCTGCGACTGCTGGCGCCCCTGCTCGGCGTCGAAGACCTCGCCGGCATCGCGCCGAACCCGTTCTACTTCGCCTCGTGGATCGGGCTGCTGGTGACGAGTTTGAACCTGATGCCGGTCGGGCAGCTCGACGGCGGGCACGCCACCTACGCGCTCTTCGGCCGGCGCGTACACGCGGCCGCGGGCCGGGCGGCCTTCCTCTCGATGGCCGCGCTCGCGGCGCTCGGCTGGCTCTGGCACGGCTCGCCGAGCGGCTTCCTCTACGCCGTGCTGCTCTTCGTGATGCTGCGCGTGCGCCACCCGCAGGCCGAGGACGAGCGCGACCCGCTCGGCCGCCGCCGCGCGCTCGTCGCCCTGCTGACCCTTGTCGTCTTCGCCCTCTCGTTCACGCCCTTCCCGCTCACCATCAAGTAAAACGGAGCCGCGGGCGGTGGCCGCAGCGGGCCTCAAGGCGCGTCAACGATCATCTGACACGTCTTGAGGCTCGCTGCGGCCACCGCCCGCGGCTCCGTTTTAACCCGACCGTTCGGGCCGCTTTTTCTGTTGAGTTTCCGGGCCGGCTCTAGAACCCGCCCTCGGCGGCCGGCTCAGCGCGTCTCGACGACGCGCACCGAGCCGTCGGGGCGGCTGATGACGACGCGCGTCTGCTGCGGGGGCCGGGGCGCGGCGGGCGGGG
>DATMVI010000672.1:0-18340 GCA_035563275.1 Pyrinomonadaceae bacterium | reverse complement strand
CCTCTGTCTGCTGACTCTCCCGCACATCGTTGCGGCGCAGGCCGCATCCGCATCCGACCCGACGCGCTCGCGCCCGGCGCTCAAGACGCGCGCGGAGTTCGACGAGCTGGCGCGCGTCTACACCGACCAGCCCTACGCGCTGCCGCACGTCATGTTCGTCATCGACCGCAAGGAAGGCAACCGCGTCCACTACGTCAACTCGAAGCGCTACCGCTTCCACCGCGACTTCGTCAACGGCACCTACCTCTCGCTGGCGCGCGGCGAAGAGTTCCAGAAGAACTACTCGGAGCCGAACCGCCGCTTCATCCTCGGCACGCTCGCCTACCAGCCGCCCGTCCGGCGCTGGACTTACGAGTTCTGGGAGGGCGACACCCTCGGCCCGGAGCTGATTAAACTGACGGGCGAGCTGATCAACAAGAGCTTCTTCGAGCGCGTCGCCTACAAGCCGAACTCGCTGCGGCAGGAGGAGGCTTCCGCCTCGGTCGCCGGCCTCGACCGCGTCCTCCAGAGCGAGATCACGCGCGAGCAGGAGTACGTGCCCCTGAACCTCGCGCGCGGCTTGGGGCGCGTCCACGTCGTCGACAAGCTCGACGACACGGTCGAGATCGGCTTCAACGAAATCCTCGTCCTCAACGAGGTGCCGCTGAGCCTGCCGCCCGTCGCCGGCGTCATCGTCTCGAAGCCCTCGACGCCGCTCTCGCACGTCAACCTGCTGGTGAAGGGCTGGGGCGTGCCGAACGCTTACATTAAGAACGCGCACGAGCTGCTGAAGCAGTACGACGGCTGGTGGGTTTCGTTCGAGACGCTGGCCGACAGGTACGTCATCAGGCGCGCCGACCGCAGCGAGATAGACGAGTACCAGCAGCGGCTCAAGGCGCGGCTCGACGTGATGCGCCCGCGCGCCGACCTGAGCGAGAAGCGGCTCGCCGACCTGCGCCTCCAGCGCGCCGCGATGGCCGACGCCTTCGGCGCGAAGTCGGCCAACCTCGGCGAAGTCCTGCGCGCGCGCCTGCCCGGCATCACCGTCCCCGGCGGCTTCACCGTCCCCGTCTTCTACTACCGGCAGTTCATGCGGGAGAACAACCTCGAAGAGGCCGTCTTCGAGATGATGAACGACCAGCGCTTCGTCCACGACCCGCCCTACCGGCGCGGGCGCCTCGCCGCCATGCGCGAGCGCATCAGGGCGGGCAAGGTCAACGACGGGCTGCGCGCGGCCATCATCAGGAAGGTGAGCGCCGAGTACGCGGGCAAGGGCTTGTTCGTGCGCAGCTCGTCGAACGTCGAAGACCTGCCGAACTTCAGCGGCGCGGGGCTCTACGACACCGTCCCGAACGTGAGGGACGGCGAGAAGCTGCTGGAGGCGGTCAAGACCGTGTGGGCCTCGCTCTGGAACTTCGAGGCTTACGAGGCGCGCGAGCGCGCCGGCGTCGACCACTCGCTCTCCTACATGGCCGTGCTCATACAGGAGGGCGTCAACGCCGACAGCGCCGGCGTGCTCATCACGGCCGACCCGTTCGACTCGGACAACCGCGGGGCCATCTACATCAGCGCCAAGCGCGGCCTCGGCATCAAGGTGGTCGAGGGCAGGCGCATCCCCGAGCAGGTCATCTACGAGCCGCGCGGCGGCGCCGTCAGGGTGCTGACGCGCTCCGAGGAGGACAGCCTGCTCACCTTCGACGAGCGCGGCGGGGTGCGCGAGGTGGCGACCGAGGCGGGGCGGGCCGTGCTGACCGACGACATGGTGCGGCGGCTGGCGCGCGCGGCCGCGCTCATCAAGGGGGTCTTCCGCGGCCGCGAGCAGGACATCGAGTGGGTCTTCGTCGGCGGCCGCATCTTCATCGTCCAGTCGCGCCCATACGTGCAGGGCGGCTGATGAGTTCCGGAGCACAGACACGGATGCCAAAGACCGCCCTCGTCGCCCTCCTCGGCTCGCTGCTCGTCGCGCTCGCGGCGTGCGGGGGCGATAGCGCGCCGGAGCCGGGGGCCGACGCCGGCCAGAACGCGGCCGCCTCGCCGCGCCCCGTCAACCCGGCGGCGCTCGGCGGCGAGATCGCGCGCCTCGAACGCCTCACCGAGCGCAACCCGGCCGACGACGAGGCCCGCCTGAAACTCGCCCGCGCCTACGTCAGGCGCGCCGACCAGCACCGCGCCGCGCAGCGTCTGGCCGAGGCGCTGGCCGACTACCGCCGCGCCCAACGCCTCGACCCCGACAACGAGGAGGCGCAGAAGAACGTCGCCGAGATCATGCCGCAGGTCGAGGGCACGCCGGCCGAGGGCGAGTACGGCGAGCCGGCCCCCCCGCCCATCAGCCCCAACGTCACCGGGGGCGAGGGTAAGGAGACGCCGACTCCCCAGACTTGATGAATGCGGAGCGCGGGACGCGGAATTAAAAGAGCCGTGGTTTTAATTCCGCGTCCCGCGCTCCGCGTTCTGCATTGACCATGTTAATCATTCCCGCGATTGATTTGCGAGAGGGGCGGTGCGTGCGGCTGACGCAGGGGCGCCGCCGCGACGTGAAGGTCTACGACGGCGACCCCGTCGAGATCGCGCGGAAGTTCGAGGACGCGGGCGCGCGCATGCTGCACGTCGTCGACCTCGACGGGGCCTTCGCCGACCCGAACGGGCGCAACCGCAAGGTCGTGCGCCGGCTCATCCGCTCGGTCGCCGTCCCCGTGCAGTTCGGCGGCGGCCTGCGCAGCGTCACCGACGTGCAGCAGATGATCGAGTACGGCGCGGCGCAGGTCGTCATCGGCACGCTCGCCGCCGAGAGCCCCGAGACGCTGGAGAAGTTCGTCCAGCTCTTCGGCTTCCGCATCTGCGTCGGCATCGACGCGCGGCGCGGCTCGGTCGTCACGCACGGCTGGGAGCGCGCCGCGAAGCTGAGCGCGTCGGCGCTGGCCCGCCGCGTGGCCGACGCCGGCGTCGACCGCATCGTCTACACGGATGTCTCGCGCGACGGCACGCTCTCGGGCGTCAACTTGGAGCAGACCTGCGCCATCGCGCGCGAGTCGGGCCTGCGCGTAACGGCCTCGGGCGGCGTCTCGTCGCTCGCCGACATCGGGCAGTTGAAGACCATCCGCGCGTGCGGCGTCGACAGCGTCATCGTCGGCAAGGCGCTCTACGAGGGCAGATTCACTTTGAGGGAGGCGTTGCTGGCGGCATGAGCGAACGGGAGCAGCGGAGCGTTTTCGCCGAGGGCGTGCTCGAAGGTCTGGTGGCCTACGTGACGGGCGGCGGCACGGGCATCACGGGCGGGGTGGCGCGCGCGCTGGCGGAGGCGGGCGCGCGCGTCGCGCTCGTCAGCCGGAAGATGGAACACCTTGAGCCGGCGGCGCGAAAGATCAACGACGCGGGCGGCGAGGCGGCGGCCTTCGCCGCCGACGTGCGCGACTACGCGCAGGTCGAGCGCTCGGTGGCCGCCGCCGTCGAGCGCTTCGGCCGCCTCGACGTGGTCGTCAACGGCGCGGCCGGCAACTTCCTCTGCCCGGCCGCCGAGCTCTCCCCGAACGGCTTCGGCACGGTCGTGGACATTGATTTGAAGGGCACGTTCAACGTCTGCCGCGCGGCCTTCGAGGAGCTGAAGAAGGCGCGCGGGCAAATCCTCAACATCAGCGCGACGCTCCACTACGTCGGCACGCCCTACCAGCTCCACGTCTCGGCGGCGAAGGCCGGCGTGGACGCGCTCACGCGCAACCTCGCCGTCGAGTGGGGGCGCCACGGCATCCGCGCCAACGCCATCGCGCCGGGGCCCATCGAGGACACCGAGGGCATGAAGCGGCTCGTCCCCGAGGACGTGAAGGAGCGGCTGCGGCGCGACATCCCGCTCGGCCGCTTCGGCCGCATCCGCGACATCGAACAGGCGGCCGTCTTCCTCTGCTCCGGCGCGGCCGGCTTCATCAACGGCGCGGTCATCGTCGTGGACGGCGGCCACTGGCTCGCCGGCAGCAAGCTGGTCGGATAGGAGCAATTAAGAATTAAGAATGGTGCGCTTACGCGGCGGCCTTCAAGACTAACAACCACGCCATTTTTAATTCTTAATTCTTAATTCTTAATTCTTAATTCTTAATTCCCCTTAACCATGCTCGGTCTGCAACCCGCCACCTTCGAGGAGTTCGAGACGGAAGCCCGGCGCGGCAACGTCGTGCCGGTGGTGCGCGCGGTGCTGGCCGACTTGCAGACGCCGGTCGGCGCGTTCCTGCGCGTCGCGGGCGGGGCCGAGTACGCCTTCCTGCTCGAATCGGTCGAGGGCGGCGAGCGCGTCGCGCGCTACTCGTTCCTCGGCGCGGACCCGGAGCTGATCATCCGCGGGCGCGGCGACGCGACCGTCGTCGAGCGGCGCGGCTTCGCCCCCGAGGTCTACAAGGGCGCGCGGGCCATCGACTACCTGCGCGGCTACTTCTTCTCGCGGAGGCTGGCGCGGCGCGCGGGCCTCGCGCCGATGGCGGGCGGGGCGGTCGGCTTCCTCGGCTACGACTCGGCGCGCTGGTTCGAGCCGGTGCTCGGGAAAGACCTGCCGCCGGCCGAGGGGCGCGACGACGCGCTCTTCATGGTCTTCCGCACCGTCCTCGCCTTCGACCGCGTGCGCCAGCAGATCGAGATCGCCTCGGTCGTGATGACGGACGAGGCCGGCGGCGACCGCGCGCGCCTGCGCGAACTCTACGAGGCGGCGGTGGCCGAGACGGCACGCGTCGAGGGGCTGCTCGCGGAGGGCGGCGCGCAGGCGCCCGCGCCGGAGGGCGGCGGCGGCCGCGCCGGGGCGGACGATGAAGGCGGCGGCCGGGACGATTCGCGTTTCGTCTCGAACTGGCGGCGCGAAGAGTTCGAGCGGGCGGTCGAGCGCATCAAGGAGCACATCGCGGCCGGCGACTGTTATCAGGTCGTGCTCTCGCAGCGCTTCTCGAAGCCGGTCACGGTCGAGCCCGTCCAGATTTACCGCGCGCTGCGGGCGACGAACCCGTCGCCGTACATGTTCTTCCTCCGCACGGGGGCCGAGTCTATCGTCGGCGCGTCGCCCGAGATGCTGGTGCGCTGCCGCGGCCAGCGCCTCGACTACCGGCCCATCGCGGGCACGCGGCGGCGCGGCGCGACCGAGACCGAAGACTGGCTCTTGGGCGAGGAGATGCGCGCCGACGAGAAGGAGGTGGCCGAGCACACGATGCTCGTCGACCTCGGCCGCAACGACCTCGGCCGCGTCGCCGACTACGGCTCGGTCGAGGTCGGCGAGCTGATGGCCGTCGAGCGCTACTCGCACGTGCAGCACCTCGTCACCTCCCTGCGCGCGCGCCTGCGCGACGACTGCGACCGCTTCGACGCTCTGGCCGCGTGCTTCCCCGCGGGCACGGTCTCGGGCGCGCCGAAGGTGCGGGCCATGCAGCTCATCTCGCGGCTCGAACCCGACGCGCGCGGCGTCTACGCCGGGGCGGTGCTCTACGCCGACTACGCCGACAACCTCGACTCGTGCATTGCCATCCGCACCCTCGTCCTGCGAAACTCGACGGCCGAGGCGCAGGCCGGCGCGGGCGTCGTCGCCGACTCCGTCGCCGCGAGCGAGTACGAGGAGACGGTCAACAAGGCCCGCGCGCTGCTGAGCGCCGTCGAGCTGGCCGAGCGCGGCCTGTGAGGCGGGGAAGAATCAGCCGCGGGGGCGCGGGGGAAAGACTGAAAAGAGATGCAGGCGTTTGAGGGAGAGTCGAACCGTGGGACTTTGTCGCCGAGGCGGGCGCGCTCGTCGAACGCCGTCCCGCGCCGTGAAGGGCTCCGCGAGTCCCGGCCAAGACGACCCCTCTCTTTCGCTCTGCGTCTCTGCGTCTGCGCGGCGATCCTCTGCGCCGGGTGCGGGCCGGGCGGCGGGGGCGGCGTCGCGAACCGGCGCGTCAACCCCGACACGGCGCGGCGCGAGCTGTTCCTGCGCGGCCACTCCTACAAGCCCGAAATCTTCCTCGACCGCGCGGGCGACGGCGACCACACCGCCGTCCGCCTCTTCCTCGCGGCCGGGATGAGTCCCGAGTCGCGCAACGAGCGGGGCGAGACGCCGCTCATCCTCGCCGCCCGCCGCGGCCACGCGCAGGCGGCGCGCGCGCTGCTGGAGGGCGGGGCCGACCCGAACGCGCGCGACGCCGAGGGGCACACGCCGCTCATGCGCGCCGTCATCCAGAAGTCGGCCGCCGGCGTGCGCGCGCTCCTCGGGCACAAGGCGGACGTGAACGCGCAGGCCCCCGACGGCACCACCGCCCTCATGTACTCGATGGCCGGCGGCGAGGCCGAGATCGCCGACCTGCTCTTCGAAGCCGGGGCCGACGTGAACGCCAAAGACCGCGACATCGGCACGGCCCTGACGTGGGCCGTCTACTACAACAACATCGAGCTGGCCCGGAAACTGCTCGACCGCGGGGCCGACCCCAACGTCAAAAATGAGGGCGGCGGCACGCCCCTGATGACGGCGGCGCTCAGGAGCCACCCCACCGTCATCCAGCTCCTGCTCGAACGCGGCGCCGACCCGGCGGCCCGCGATAAAAAGGGTAAGACCGCCGCCGCCTACGCGCAGGAGGCCGGCTTCGCCGAAGCCGCCAACCTCCTCAAAGCGGCCGCCGCGCAAAGGACAATTAAGAATTAAGAATTAAAAATTAAGAGATTGTGCGCTTCGGCGGCGGCGTTCTAGTCTCTCTGCCACACCATTCTTAATTCTTAATTCTTAATTCTTAATTGAAATGATTCTCGTCCTCGACAACTACGACTCGTTCACCTACAACCTCGTGCAGTATCTCGGCGAGCTGGGCGCGGAGGTCGAGGTGCGGCGTAACGACGAGGTGACGGTGGCGGAGATCGAGATTGACTTGCGGCCCGAGCGCATCATCGTTTCGCCGGGGCCGGGGACGCCGGACGAGGCCGGCGTCACGCTCGAAACGGTGGCGCGCTTCGCCGGGCGCGTGCCGCTCCTCGGCGTGTGCCTCGGCCATCAGGCCATCGGGCAGGTCTTCGGCGGCCGCGTCGTGCGCGCGCCCGCGCCCGTCCACGGCAAGCCCGCCGAGATTTGCCACGACGGGCGCACCATCTTCGAGGGCCTCGAATACCGCTTCCCGGCCGGGCGTTACCACTCGCTCGTCGTCGAGCGCGACGGCCTGCCCGCCTGCCTCGAAGTCTCGGCCACCACGCCCGACGGCCTCATCATGGGACTGCGCCACCGCGAGCTCGCCGTCGAAGGCGTCCAGTTCCACCCCGAGTCGATCATGACGACCGAAGGCAAACGCCTGCTCGCCAACTTCCTCAAGTTATGAGCGACGAGACGCAGCGAGACGCGCGACCCAACTGGCTGCTGCCGACGCCCGCGCGGCGCGACGAGCCGGCCGGGCAGCGCCCGCTCAACTCCTACCTGCGCCGGCTGATGCGCGGCGAGAGTTTGCGGCGCGAGGAGGCCGCCGCGCTCCTCGACGCGCTGCTCGACGGCGGGGCCACCGACGCGCAGATCGGCGCGGCGCTCGTCGCGCTGGCCGTCAAGGGCGAGACGGTCGAGGAGCTGGCGGGCCTCGCCTCGGCGATGCGCGCCCGCGCCGTCCGCCTGCGCGCCCGCCACGCACGCTTCATCGACACGGCCGGCACGGGTTCGAGCGCCGCCAAGACCTTCAACGTCTCGACGGCCGCGGCCTTCGTCATCGCCGGCGCGGGGCTGCCTGTCGCCAAGCACGGCAGCCGCGCCGCCACCAGCCGCTCGGGCAGCGCCGACGTGCTGTCCGCCCTCGGCGTCAACGTCACGGCCGACCCGTCGGTCTCGGAGGCTTGCCTCAACGAGGTCGGCATCTGCTTCATGTTCGCGCCGCTCTACCACGGCGCGACGGCGCGCGTGGCCGGCGTGCGCAGAGAGCTGGGCGTCCACACGACCTTCAACCTGCTCGGGCCCCTGACGAACCCGGCGGGAGCGCCGCGCCAGCTCATCGGCGTCTGGCACGCCTCGCTCGCCGCGCCGCTGGCCGAGACCCTGCGCTCGCTCGGGACGGAGCGCGCGTGGGTGGTGCACGGCCTCGACGGCCTCGACGAGGTGACCGTCTCGGGCCGCACGCTCGTGGCCGAGGCGACGCCCGAGGGCGTGCGCCGCTTCGAGGTCGGCCCGGAAGACTTCGGCCTCCGGGCCGAACAACTCGACGGGCTGCGCGGCGGCGACGCCGAAGCCAACGCGCGCATCGTCCGCGACATCCTCTCGGGCGCGCGCCGCGACGCCGGCCGCGCCCTCGTCGTCGCCAACGCCGCCGCGGCCCTCTTCGTCGGCGGCCGCGCCGGGGACTTGCGCGAAGCGGCCCGGCTCGCCGAACGGAGCATAGACGACGGCGTGGCCCACGCGATGCTCGAACGGCTGGCGCGGAGGACGAACGCCCGGCCGCCTTCCGACTGAGTTTGCCGTGAGTATGGCTCAGGGGGATTTCCTCGAACGCATCATCGCGAAGAAGCGGGCGCGGCTCGCCGAGGCGGTCTCCGCGCGGCCGCCGGCCGGGGTGCGTGCCGAGGCGGAAGGGCGGCGACGACATTCACCGCCGCGCGCCTTCCGGCAGGCCCTCGCCGACGGGGCGCGCGTCAACGTCATCGCCGAGTTCAAGCGCGCGTCGCCGTCGAAGGGCGAGATTCGCGCCGGGGCGAGCGCCGCCGAGATCGCGCGGGCTTACCGCGAAGGGGGCGCGGCCGCCGTGTCGGTGTTGACCGAGGAGGACTTCTTCCGCGGCTCGCTGCGAGACTTGTCGGAGGTTAAAGAGGCCGCCGGCCTCCCCGTGTTGCGGAAGGACTTCATCTTCGACGAGTATCAGGTTTACGAGGCGGCCGCGGCCGGCGCCGACGCGCTGCTGCTCATCGCGGCGGCGCTCGGCGACGAACCGCTGGCGAGGCTGCGGCGGCTCGCCGAAGACGAACTCGGCCTCGACGCGCTCGTCGAAGTCCACACGGCCGGGGAGATGCGGCGCGCGGAGGCGGCGGGCGCCGGGCTGGTCGGCGTCAACAACCGCGACCTCCGCACCTTTAACGTTTCGCTCGAAACCTCGGTCGCCCTCGCCGCGCACGCCCCGGCCGGCGCGCTCCTCGTCAGCGAGAGCGGCCTGCGAGACGCCGAAGATTTAAAACGTCTGCGCGCCTGCGGCTACCGCGCCTTCCTCATCGGCGAAACGCTGATGCGCGCGCGAAGGCCGGACGAAGCGCTGCGGGGGCTGCTGGACGGGGGTCGGGCGTGACGACGAAGGTCAAAATCTGCGGCATCACGAACGTCGAAGACGCGCTCGCGGCCGTCGAGGCCGGCGCGGAGATGCTCGGCTTCAACTTCTACCGCCGCAGCCCGCGCTACATCGAGCCGTCGGCCGCGCGCCGTATCGTCGGGTGTTTGCCGGCGGGCGTCCTGAGCGTCGGCGTGTTCGTGAACGAGGAGGGGCCGGAAGCGGTGACGCGCCTCGCGTCGGAGGCGGGCGTGGGCGCGGCCCAGTTGCACGGGGCCGAGTCGCCCGAGTTCTGCGCGGCGCTCGGCGGCTTGGAGGTCATCAAGGCGTTGAGGGTCGGCGAAGACTTCGAGGTCGAAAGCGTCGCCGCGTTCCCGGTCGGCGCGGTGCTGCTCGACGCTCACGTGGCCGGCGAGTGGGGCGGGACGGGGCACACCTTCGACTGGGCGCGGGCGCGGCTGGCGCGCGGGCTGGCGGCGCGTCTGATTCTGGCCGGCGGGCTGACGCCGTCGAACGTCGCGGCGGCCGTCGCGGCCGTCGGGCCTTTCGCGGTCGACGCGTGCAGCGGCGTCGAGATCGCGCCGGGCCGTAAAAGCCCGGCCCTCATGCGTCGTTTCGTCGAGGCCGCGCGCGGGGCTTGACTCGCCGCCCGCCACCTCGGTTATGCTGGTTAACAGTGTGCGCGAGTTCGTCCGTGAACGAGAGCCGGGTTGCCCCAAGCCTCCGCCGAAAGCCCCCTTTTCAGTCCGCCTGAGTTTGACGAGCACTTTCCCCCATGAGCACGACCGTCCGCGAGAGTGAGAAGAAGCGCCCGCCCGCGCGCGATCAGGGCCGCGTGCTGCTCGTCGCCGAGGACGCGCGCGTCGGCGCGACCGCCGCCGGCCTCGAAGCCGGGGGCTTCTTCGTCGCCGCCACCGAGGGCGGGACGAAGGCCCTCATCGCTTTGCAGCGCACGCGGCCGCACGTCGTCGTCGCCGACGCCGGCCTAAAGGGCATCAGCGCGCAGGAGTTGGTGCGGATGCTGGTCGAGGCGCCCGAGTCCGTGCCCGTCGTCGTCGCCGGCCTCGACCCGGCGACGGTCGAGCGGCGCGAGGCCGCGATGAGCGCCGGCGCGTCCGACTACTTCCAGTTGCCCGAGGAGCGGCCGCTGCTGCTGGCGCGCGTCGGCCAACTCGCCGCCTACAAGGTGGCGATGGATCGGCTGCGGGCCGAGGCCGACCGCGACTACCTGACGGGCCTCGCCAACCGCCGCCGCTTCCGCAAGGCTCTGGGTCAGGAGGTCGAGCGCTGGCGCCGCTACCGGATGCCGTGCTCGCTGCTGATGCTCGACGTGGATCACCTGAAGAAGATCAACGACGCGCACGGGCACACGGCCGGCGACCGCGTCATCCGCTACGTGGCGAGCGCGCTCACGGGGCTTTCGCGCGACAACGACACGGCGGCGCGGCTCGGCGGCGAGGAGTTCGCGCTGCTGCTCGCGGGCGTCGGCGGCGAGAAGGCTTTCGCCGCGGCCGAGCGCCTGCGCGAGGCCGTCTGCGCCGGCGAGGTAGACGAGGTCGGCGCGGTGTCGATCAGCGTCGGCGTCGCCGCCTGCCCGACCCACGCGCGCTCCGAGCGCGAACTGTTCGCCGCCAGCGACGCCGCCCTCTACCGCGCCAAGCGGCAGGGGCGCAACCTCTCGGTCGAGGCCGAAGTCCTGACGGGCGCGGGCCGCTGACGAGGCCGAGGGGGAAAGAAGTTTCGGGTTCGGGACGAAAGCCCGACCGCGCGGGGGGCGCCGGGGTTGCCGTGACCTTCGACGCCCTCGCTCGCGGCCGGGCTTCTGGCCGCCGCCTTTAACGGAAGTTATGAGTGAAGGGGATCGCCAAGTCGAGCCGGACGGGCGCGGGCGCTGGGGGCCTTACGGCGGGCGGTTCGTGCCGGAGACGCTGGTCGCGCCGCTCGAAGAGTTGACCGAGGCGTTCGAGGCGGCCCGCGCCGACGCGCGCTTTCAGTCGGAGTTCGACGCGCTGCTCAAGGATTATTCGGGGCGGCCGACGCCGCTCTTCGAGGCCGCGCGGCTGGCCGAGCAGGCCGGCGGCGCGCGCCTCCTGCTCAAGCGCGAAGACCTCTCGCACACCGGCTCGCACAAGATTAACAACGCGCTCGGCCAAGTCCTGCTCGCGCGGCGGATGGGGAAGCGGCGCGTCATCGCCGAGACGGGCGCGGGCCAGCACGGCGTGGCGACCGCCACGGTCTGCGCGCTCTTCGGGCTGGGCTGCGTCGTCTACATGGGCGCGGAGGACATGCGCCGCCAGAGCCTCAACGTCTTCCGCATGCGCCTGCTCGGGGCCGAGGTGCGCGCGGTGGACGCCGGGCAGCGCACGCTCAAGGACGCCATCAACGAGGCGCTGCGCGACTGGGTGACGAACGTCTCGGACACCTACTACCTGCTGGGCAGCGCGCTCGGGCCGCACCCGTACCCTTTGATGGTGCGCTGGTTTCAAAGCGTCATCGGGCGCGAGGCGCGGGCGCAGGCGCTTGAGCGGGAAGGCCGCCTGCCGGACGCGCTCGTGGCCTGCGTCGGCGGCGGCTCGAACTCCATCGGCCTGTTCCACCCGTTCCTGAACGACGCGGGCGTGAGGATGATCGGCGTCGAGGCGGGCGGGGCCGGCGACCACTTAGGCCAGCACGCGGCGCGCTTCAACGAGCGCGGCGGCGGGCGGCCCGGCGTCCTGCAGGGCACGCTCAGTTACGTCCTTCAGGACGAGCGCGGGCAGATCGCCTCGACGCATTCGGTCTCGGCCGGGCTCGACTACCCCTCGGTCGGCCCCGAGCACGCCTTCCTCCACGACGCGGGCCGCGTCGAGTACGTCTCGGCCTCGGACGACGAAGCCCTCGAAGCCTTCCGCACCCTCTCGCGCCTCGAAGGCATCATCCCCGCGCTCGAATCGGCGCACGCCGTGGCGCACGCCCTGAAGCTCGCGCGCGAGCTGGGGAAGGGCGGCACCGTCCTCGTCAACCTCTCCGGGCGCGGCGACAAGGACGTGCAGACGGTGGCCGAAGGGCGCGCAGAGGGTTCGCGTTGAGCCGCGTCGCCGAAGCCTTCGAGCGTCTGCGGCGCGCGGGTCGGCGCGGCTTCATCCCCTTCGTCACGGCCGGCGACCCCGATTTGGAGACGACCCGCGCGCTGCTCCCCGAACTCGACCGCGCGGGCGCGACGCTCATCGAGCTGGGCGTGCCCTTCAGCGACCCCGTGGCCGACGGCCCCACCATCCAGCGCGCCTCCGAGCGCGCCCTCGCCAAAGGCGTCGGCCTCGCGGACGTGCTCGCCTTAGTCTCCGACTTCCGGCGCGAGTCGGACGCGCCCGTCGTCCTCTTCAGCTACTTCAACCCCTTGATGCAGTTCGGCGTCGAGCGCCTCGCCGCAGAGGCCGCGCGCGCGGGCGCCGACGCCGTGCTCGCCACCGACCTCGTGCCCGAAGAGTCTGCCGAGTTCAACGCGGCCCTCGCGCGCCGCGGCCTCGACCAGATCTTCCTCGCCGCCCCGACCACCTCCGACGCGAGGCTGCGCCTCATCGCCGAGCGCGCGCGCGGCTTCGTCTACGCCGTCTCGCGGGCGGGCGTGACGGGCGCGCGCACGGATTTGAACGCCGAGGCCGAGCGCCTCGTCGCGCGCGTCCGCGCCGTGACCGGTCTGCCCGTCGCCGTCGGCTTCGGCGTCTCGACCCGCGAGCACGTGCGGGAGGTCTGGCGCTACGCCGACGCGGCCGTCGTCGGCTCGGCCCTCGTCGCCGAAATCGAGAGGCGCGCGGGCGCGCCCGACCTCGTCGCGCGCGTCGGCTCTTTCGCCCGCTCGCTGCTGCCGGACGGGCCTAAGGCTCCGCTCGACTAAACGGGCGCGCTGTCGTATATTGGCCCGGCCTTGCCCAATCCATTCCTACCCGCGCGGTGAGGCGAAAAAATAATTCGTTTCAAGTGTGAAACACTGTTCCATTCTCGCGCCGTTTGTGCTACACTGCTCAGCGTCTTTTGAGAAGACGTAGATTTTAGAACAGCGTGAGAAAAGGGGACGAGAAAGAGTGATAGCGACGATGGCAGATAGCAAAGCAGGCGGGGAGCGCGGCCGGGCCATTGAGGCGGCCCTCCTCAACATCGAGAAGAAGTTCGGCAAGGGCTCGATCATGCGCCTCGGCGAGCGCCAGCACGCCGACGTGCAGACGATCTCGACCAGCGCGCTCTCCATCGACGCCGCCATCGGCGTCGGCGGCGTGCCCCGCGGCCGGGTCATCGAAATCTACGGGCCGGAGTCTTCCGGCAAGACGACTCTGGCGCTCCACATCGTGGCCGAGGCGCAGAAGGCGGGCGGCGTGGCCGCCTACATCGACGCCGAGCACGCGATGGACTCGGAGTACGCCGGCAAGCTCGGCGTCAACATCGACGAGCTGCTCATCTCGCAGCCCGACTCGGGCGAGCAGGCGCTCGAAATCTGCGAGGCGCTGGTGCGCTCGGCCGGCGTGGACGTGATCGTCATCGACTCGGTGGCGGCGCTCGTCCCGCGCGCCGAGCTCGACGGCGAGATGGGCGACAGCCTCCCCGGCCTTCAGGCGCGTTTGATGTCGCAGGCGCTCAGGAAACTCACGGCCATCGTCGGCCAGTCGAACACGAGCCTCATCTTCATCAACCAGATTCGCGAGAAGATCGGCGTCATGTTCGGCTCGCCGGAGACGACCACCGGCGGCCGCGCCCTCAAGTTCTACTCGTCGGTGCGCCTCGACATCCGCCGCATCGGGGCCATCAAGGACGGCGACCGCGTGGTCGGCAACCGCACGAAGGTCAAGGTCGTCAAGAACAAGGTCGCGCCGCCCTTCCGCGAGTGCGAGTTCGACATCATGTACGGCGAGGGCATCTCGCGCGAGGGCGACGTGCTCGACCTCGCGGTGGCGAACAAGGTGGTCGAAAAGTCGGGCGCGTGGTTCTCCTACGGCAGCGAGCGTCTCGGTCAGGGCCGCGAGAACTCGAAGCAGAGCCTGCGCGACAACCCCGAGCTGTTCGAGCGCGTCGCGCGCGACGTGAAGAAGGCGCTCGGCCTGCCCGTCGGCGACGACGAAGAGGCCGCGCCCGCGAAGGCCGAGAAGGCCGAGGCGAAGTCCGAAGGCAAGAAGTAAACGCCTCCCCCTTTAATTCGACGGCCCGACTGCCGGCCCGAAGCTTCTGCGTGAAGCGGCCGGCAGTTGGGCTATAATTTTGGGCGCGGGGCGGGCGAGGCCAGACCGGAGGCTTTCCGCGAAAGCCCCGCGGGCGGGCGAGTCGGAGCTGGATGAGTCAAACGATTCTCATCAGGGGCGGGGTCGTCGTCACCGTTGACGCCGGGAACAGCGTCTTCGAGGGCGACGTGCTCGTGCGCGACGGGCGCGTCGCGGCCGTCGGCGGGGCGGGCGGCGCGGCCGACGTGACCATCGACGCGCGCGGCTGCGCCGTGCTGCCCGGCTTCGTGCAGACGCACGTCCACCTCTGCCAGACGCTCTTCCGCGGCGCGGCCGACGACCTTGAGCTGATCGATTGGCTGAAGAAACGCGTGTGGCCTCTGGAGGCCGCGCACACGGCCGGGTCGGTGCGCGCCTCGGCGCGGCTCGGCGTCGCCGAACTGATCCGCGGCGGCACGACCTGCGCGCTGACGATGGAGACCGTCAACCACACGGGAGAGGCTTTCCGCGTCGTCGAGGAGACGGGCTTCCGCGCCACGGTCGGCAAGTGCATGATGGACAAGGGCGACGAAGTGCCCGCGGCGCTGCGCGAGGAGACCGAGGCCTCCGTCGCGGAGTCGCTCGAACTCCTCTCGAAGTGGCACGGCCGCGCCGGCGGCCGCGTCCGCGCCTGCTTCGCCCCGCGCTTCGCCGTGAGCTGCACGCGCGAGCTGCTCGCGCGCGTGGCGGGCCTCGCGCGCGAGCGCGGCGTGATGATCCACACGCACGCCTCGGAGAACCGCGACGAGATCGCCATGGTCGAGCGCGAGACGGGCCGGCGCAACCTCGTCCACCTCGACGAGCTGGGCGTCTCGGGGCCGCACGTCCTGCTCGCCCACTGCGTCCACTTGGACGAAGGCGAACTCGATCTGCTGGCGCGCACGGGCACGCACGTCGCGCACTGCCCCTCCTCGAACCTCAAGCTCGGCTCGGGCCTCGCCCCCGTGGCCGAGATGCTGGAGCGCGGCGTGTCGGTCTCGCTCGGGGCCGACGGCGCGCCCTGCAACAACCGCCTCGACATGTTCACGGAGATGCGCGCGGCCGCGCTCCTCCAGAAGGTCAGGCGCGGGGCCGCGGCGCTGCCGGCGCAGAGGGTCTTGAGGATGGCGACCATCGACGGCGCGCGCGCCCTCGGCCTCGCGGGCGAGGTCGGGAGCATCGAAGTCGGCAAGCGCGCCGACCTCGCCGTCCTCGACCTCGAACGCCTGCACCTGACGCCGCGCCCCGATGTCGTCTCGACCGTCGTCTACGCGGCCGAGGCCGCCGACGTGCGGACGGTCTTGATAGACGGTCAGCTCGTGCTCCGCGACGGCGAGTTGCTGACGATGGACGAGCGCGAGGTAATCGCCGAGGCGCGCTCGCACCGCGAGTCGCTGGCCGCCGCCGCCGGCGTTTAGACTTCGAGGAAAGGTAATTTAACGGCCGCCGCCCGCGGGCCGGCGTTAAGAGTCGGGGGAAGAAGCGCTCGCTGGAAGGTCTGGCGGATAGAGTAATGCCAGCTAGAAGGGAGCGTTTGTGGGGGGCACAATCGGCGTTCTAGCTGGCATTGGCGGGCACTGAGTTCGTGTCTCGGAAGGTTGTCTTGAAGACCGCCGGTTGTTTGGCAACCGGCACCACCCTCGACGGCTACGGATTATACACTTCGCGGCGAAACTGTCAACGTTTTTTTGTGACCGATTTGACAAAAAATACCGACCCGAAACCGCGTTTGACTTGCCCTTTGTCACGGCCTATACTTTCCCACCTGCCAGCGCTAAACCCTTGGGCCAGGTAGCTCAGTTGGTAGAGCACGCGACTGAAAATCGCGGTGTCGGCGGTTCGATTCCGTCCCTGGCCATACAAGATTGGTAGGAACAAAAACGAAAGCGGGGAGTCCACGGACTCCCCGCTTTCGTCTTGGTGTGCGCCGGCGGCAGTCGTCGCCGGCACAGCATGTTCGACCGGGTAGGCAGAGGGCGGTTTAGTTGCCCGCGGTCTCCTGATTGACGCTGATGTCCCACTTCTCGCCGGAGAAGGCGACGCCGGTGAGCACCATCGAGTCGCCCTGCCGGGCGAGCTGGAGGTCGGTCGTGGGGGCGGCCGTCTCGCGCGGCTGGGTGCGGGCCGCGACCTTCGCCACCACCGAGCGCGTCTTGTTGTCGGAGATGGTCAGCTCGTTCGTCTTGTCGTCGAAGCTGAAGAGGTAGATGCCACTCTTGACGACCGTGCCGGCGACGGCGAAGTCTTGCGTGATGGCGACGGTGCGCGACTTGACCTTGGCCGAGGCGGTGACGCCGGCCAGCGAGATGCAAAGGAGAAGGGCGGAGGTGATGAGCACGGAATTCTTTTTCATGCGGAGGAATCCTTTCGTCTGGGCTTGCTGAAGGTGAACTGGTTCGTCCCGACTCCGCCTGCGAGGGCGAAGCGCTCAGTCCACAATTACGGCCGGCGGGGGCGAAAGTTCCTCCCGCTTCCGACTATGTGACGGGGCGGCGGCGGCGCGTGACGAAACGCTCCCGGCGAGTGACGGGCGGCGGCGGGAGGGCGGATGAAATTTACGTTTGTGGGACGTGGCGGCGGCGGCCGGCGGGGGAACGCCTGACGCCACGCGGTGAGGATGTCCAATTATTCGTAACGGAGCGAACGGCGTGGACGGCGGAAGGCTCCACGGCTAAGAACGGAACCGCGGGCGGGCGGCGGGCGGTTTCAAGTTACGTTGTCAGTCTACGCTGACGTAACTTGAAACCCGCCCGCTGCCGCCCGCGGTTCTGAAAGGGGTTTTACTCGGTAGTCTTCTTGGAGCGCGATGTGGTGCTGCGCTTGGTCGTGCTCTTCTTGGCGGAAGCCGTGCGCGTACGCTTGGTGGTCTGGCCCTCGGGTTCTGCGGCCCCGCCGCCGGTCACGGCGCCGACGATGCCCGAGACCACGTCGGTCGCCTGCCCGACCAGATCGCTCACGGTCGAGGCGACCTCCGACGGCAGCTCGCGCACCGACTGCGGGAGGACGGATTCGGCCGCGCTCTGCGCCGAGGACTGCGCGGCGGAGGCGGCGGCCGCGAGCGGCTGCGTGACGGACTCGGCCGGCGGGTTGAGCATCGCGTCCCACCGGTACTGCGGCGCGGGGCGCGCCTCTTCGAGTCGGCGGAAGACGAGGTCGGTGACGGAGCGCACCAGCCAGCGGTGGTAGAACTCGCCGACCGAGGCCAACTCCGCGTCCGGCGCCGGGTTCATGAAGTCGATGGCGTAGGGGATTTCGTCCTTGATGGCGAACTCGACCGTGTTGATGTCGTAGCCGAGGGCGCGGTTGAGCGTCAGCACGTCGCGGCCGACGCGCTCGGCCAGCTCGGCCGAGAGGTAGCCGGGGTCGTGGACGTACTGCTCGCCCGACAGGTACGGCTTGCGCGGGTCGTAGGGCATGATGAGCACGTCCTCCTGCCCGATGCAGTAGCAGCGCACGAACTGATCCCACTCGATCATCTCCTGCAAGGTCATGCAGAGCGTCCCCGTCGTGTCGTAGACCTTCCAGAGTTCCTCAAGGCTGTTGACGCGCGAGACGTTCTTCCAGCCGCCGCCGTCGAAGGGCTTGATGATGGCGGGGAAGCCGACGTAGTCCGTGACGGCCTGCCAGTCGAGCGGGAATTCGAGGTTGCGCAAAGACTCGCCGGTGATGCCCTTGATGTAATCCTTCTGCGGCAGCAGCACCGTCCTCGGGATGGCGACGCCGAGCTTGGTGGCGAGCGAGTAGTTGAAGAACTTGTCGTCCGCCGACCACCAGAAGGGGTTGTTGATGACGACCGTGCCTTCGAGCGCGGCGCGCTTCAGGAAGGCGCGGTAGAAGGGGACTTCGTGCGAGATGCGGTCGATAATCACGTCGTAGCGCCGCGCCTCGTCGAGCCGGACGCCGCCCAGCTTGACGTACTCGGCCTCGACTTGGCCCTCCCCGCGCGCGTTG
>DATMVI010000671.1:0-2843 GCA_035563275.1 Pyrinomonadaceae bacterium | reverse complement strand
CCAGACGCCGCCGGCCGGGCGCACGCCCGCGCCGCGTTCGACGCCGCGCCCGCGCGCGACGCCCGTCGCCGCGCGCCGCGGCGGGGCCGAGGGCCGCGCGGCGGCGCAGTAGCGGCTCAGAGACTCTTCGCCGGGGCGGCGGTGGCGGGTCGCCCCGGCGGTAATTCAATCAGGCGGTCACTAGCTTTCGGCTGACGTTTTCGGCTTATGAAAAACAGGGCTTCGACGCACCTTCTCATCATCCTGCTCATCATCGCCTTCGAGGTGGTCGGCTACGTGGCCGTCTTCGAGTCGGCGCGGCTGCGCGGCTACGAGCCGTCGTTCGTCGGCGCGGCCCGCGACATCCTGCTCTACGTGCCGCTCGTCGGCCTGCTCTTCTGGCTCTCGCGCGTGATGCGCTTCAAGGGCAGCTGGGCGCTCTACACCACGGCCGTCCTGCTCTTCTCCGTCGGGATGCTCGTGCAGTTCCGGCTCTACAGCGACCCCGAGTACGGCGCGGGCAACAAGGCGCAGGCCCGCGCCGAGAAGACGCAGGTGCAGCGCGTGCGCTACATCCAGCAGAACTACGACGCCGAGAAGAAGCGCCTGATGGGCCTCGAGGCGACGGCCCCGCAGCCCGACGCCGCGCCGCAGGTGACGACCCGCTCCGAGGTCTCGGTGGGCCGGGCGCTCACCTCCTCCTTCACGTGGGTTCCCATCTTCGCCTTCCTCGCGATGGGGCTGGCCTACCACTTCTGCGTGCAGGACAAGTGGCTCGCGTGGATGCAGCGGCACAGCTTCGTCATCGTGCTCGCCACGCTGGTGCCGCTGGCGGCGGCCGTCTTCTGGTCGAGCGCCGGTAAGTTCCTCGGCGACATGACGCCGTGGGAGCCCTCGAAGATTCCCTTCCTCGTCGGCTTCGCCGGCATCCTGACGGCGCACTACCGCGAGCTGGCGCGCACCTACTGGGGGATGCCGCGCGCGCGCAACGTCGTCCCGCTGCTCATCATGGGGATGATCCCGTTCATCCCCTTCTTCGCGCTCAAGGACTTCGGGCAGATGCTCGTCTTCAGCGGGGCCTACGCGACGCTCTACCTCGTCGCCGTGCGCCGCTGGCCGCAGCTCCTCGTCTTCGTCGGCTCGCTCGTCGTCGTCGTCGCCATCCTCGTCGTCGGCGCGCTGCCGCGCGAGGTGCAGGAGAAGGTGCCGACGCTGGCGACGATGGCCGCGCCCGTCCGCGCCGTCCTCCCCGACCGCATCAAGCAGCGCTTCCACCTCTGGCTCGACGGCTTCAACCCGCCCGACCCGGACGTCTCGTGGTGGAAGAAGGAGTACGACGAGGCGCTGGCCTCGAACGAGCGGATGCGCCGGATGGCCGAGGAGAGCCCGGCCATGCAGAGGAGCGTGAACGTCGACGTCTGGTTCGACCGCGCCGCCTTCCAGCCGGCGCAGGCCACCTTCGGCATCGCGGCCGGCGGCGTCACGGGGCGCGGCCTCGGGCTCGGCTTCGCGGAGGTCATCCCCGTGGCCGACTCCGACTACATCTACGCGGCCATCGGCGAGGAGTTCGGGCTCTTCGGCGGCGCGGTCGTCTTCCTCGCGCTCATGGTGCTGGTCAACGCGGGCGTGCGCACCTCCATCGACTCGCGCGACATGTTCACCAAACTGTGCGCGGCGGGGCTGACCGCCTTCATCGGCTTTCAGGCGCTCGTCAACATCGGCGGGACGACGCGGGCGCTGCCGATGACGGGCATCACCCTGCCCTTCGTCAGCCACGGCGGCTTCAGCCTCATCACCAGCTTCGCCATGCTCGGCATGCTGCTCGCCTTCTCGCACCGCAACGCGGCCGACGCCGAGGGGCTGCCCCGGCGCGCGGGGCCGCGCGCGGTGACGCGCGGCGAGGGGCAGCACATCAGAGTACCGGAGGCGGTTCAATGAGGGACAACCCCACCGGCCTGCGCGTCGAGGCGGCGGCCGTCACCGACCGCGGGCTCAACGAGCGCCGCCCGCTCAACGAGGACTCGATGCTCTCCGACCCCGAGCGCCACATCTTCGCCGTGGCCGACGGGGTGGGCGGGGCCGAGGCCGGCGAGGTCGCCTCGCAGACGGCCATCGAGGTCTTGGGCGAGGCGTTCCGCCAGCACACGCCGGGCGACGACGCCGAAGACCTGATGGAGATCGCCATCCAGCGCGCCAACGACTCCATCTACCGACTCTCGCGCGAGCAGCCGCGCTTCTCGATGATGGCGACCACCATCGTCGCCCTCTACGTCGACGGCCTGCGCGCCACCGTGGGCCACGTCGGCGACTCGCGCCTCTACCGGCTGACGCCCGACGGCGAGCTGCGGCGCGAGACCGAAGACCACTCGCTCGTCGAGGAGGAGGTGCGGGCCGGGAGGATGACGGCGCAGCAGGCCGCCAACCACCCCTCGCGCAACGTCATCAGCCGCGCGCTCGGGGCCGAGTCGGCCGTCGAGGTCGACCTGCGCACCTTCGAGTTCGACCGCGGCTCGACCTTCCTGCTCTGCTCCGACGGCATCACGCGCCACATCCCCGACGGCGAACTCTCCCAACTGCTCGCCTCCGCGCCGAGCCTCGAAGAGGCCTGCGCCGCGATGAAGCGACTCTGCTACGAGCGCGGCGCGGAGGACAACCTGACGGCCGTCCTCGTCCGCGTGGGCGCCGGCGCCGCGGCGGCCGACGACGCTGACGAGGCCCCGACGCTCGTCACCGAGCGGGGCGCCGGCGCCGCGGCCCACTCCGCCGCGGGCGAAGCCTTCGCCCCGACCGTCCTGCGCAGACCTTTCAACGACGCCGGCGCGCGGGCCGCGGCCGACGACGGCAACAACAACGCGCCCGAGGCC
>DATMVI010000670.1:0-7291 GCA_035563275.1 Pyrinomonadaceae bacterium | reverse complement strand
CTCCTGACCCTCCAACTGCTCGCCGGCGCGCTCGCGCCGCCCGCGCGCCCGAACGCCATGAACGAACACGCAGCGACGCAAGACGAAGGCGGGCCGGCGCGCGACGAGCCGACGGGCCTGCGCTTCCGCCTGAGCGAGGGGGCGGAGGAGGCCGTGCGGCCCGGCCCGCAGCCTAGCCCGGCGCCCGCCGAGCGGCTCTCCGAGGGCGAGACGGCGAGGGTGCTGCAAAGGCTGCCGCCGCTCAAGCCCGAAGCGGACGACCGGCAGGAGTTCGCGTTGCGCGAGGGCTCGCTCCCGCCGCCGCGCGCGGGCGCGACGGTGCTCGCGGCGTTCCCGGCCGCCGAGTCGCGGCCCGCCCCGGACGGCCGGCAGGAAGGGCCGCCGCGCGTGCTGCGCTACTCGCCCGAGGGCGAGGTTCCGCTCGCGCCGCAACTGAGCGTGACCTTCTCGCAGCCGATGGTCGCCGTGACCTCGCAGGACGAGGCGGCGAAGAGCGTGCCCGTCAAGCTCACGCCGCAGGTTCCGGGGCGCTGGCGCTGGCTCGGCACGCGCACGCTCATCTTCGACCCCGAGGGCGAGCGCCTCCCGATGGCGACCGAGTTCCGCGCCGCGGTCGAGCACGGCCCCGCCAACATCCTTCTGAAGCGGCCCGCGCTCGCCTCGTGGACGTTCGCGACGCCGCCGCCGAAGGTCACGGCGAAGTTCCCCGAGGGCGTGCCCGCCCGCCGCGACGCGCTGATGTTCGTCGAGTTCGACCAGAAGGTTGACCCGGCGGCGGTGCTGCGCACGGTGCGGGTGAGGGCCGGCGAGACGTTCGCCCGCGTGCGGCTCGCGACCGAGGCCGAGGTCGGCGCCGACGAGCAGGTGAGCCGGCTGGCGAAGGACGCGGTCGCGGGGCGCTGGCTGGCATTCCGCGCCGAGGGCGGGCCGGCGGCGCTGCCGGCCGACTCGCCCGTCGTCGTCACCGTCGGCCCCGGCACGCCTTCGGCCGAAGGCCCGCGCACGACGCGCGAGGCGCAGGCGTTCGCCTTCCGCACCTACGGGCCCCTGCGCCTCACGCAGCACGAGTGCGGCTGGGAGCAGCGCTGCTCGCCCTTCGACCCGTGGCGCATCACCTTCAACAACCCGCTCGACCAAGTTGCCTTCGACCGCTCGCGCGTCCGCATCGAGCCGGAAGTGGCCGGCGCGAGCGTCGCCGTCTACGGCAACGAACTCCACATCGACGGCGTCAAGCGCGGCCGCACGACCTACCGCGTGACCGTCGACGCCGGGTTGCGCGACGCCTTCGGCCAGACGCTCGGGCGGCCGCAGACCGTCGCCTTCAACGTCGGCAGCGCCGAGCCGAACCTCGTCGGCACGGGCGACGGCTTCGTCGTGCTCGACCCCTCGGCCGGGCCTGCTTACTCCGTCTACACGATCAACCACCCGAGCCTGCGCGTGAGCGTCTACGCCGTCCGGCCCGAAGACTGGTGGACTTATGCCGCCTACATGCGCGGCGTGGTCGGCTACTACGACGAGCGGCAGAAGCAGAAGCAGACCGTCCCGCCCGGCCGCCTCGCCTACTCGAAGGTCGTGCCCGTCAAAGGCCGGCCGGACGAGCTGACCGAGACGCGCGTCGACCTCGCGCCCGCGCTCAAAGACGGGGCGGGCCACGCCGTCGTCGTCGTCGAGCCGACGCAGGCGACCGCGCCTCGCCGGGGCCGCCCCGCCGGGGGCGTGCGCGCGTGGGTGCAGGCGACCGGCGTCGCGCTCGACGCCTTCGTCGATCACGAGCAGTTGACGGCGTGGGCGACGACCCTCGCCGACGGGCGGCCGGTCGCCGGGGCCGCGCTGCGCCTTCTGCCTTCGGGCCGGCAGGGCGTCACCGGCCCCGACGGCGTGGCGCGTCTGGCGCTGCCCGCGCAGGACGCGGACAGGGGCGGGCTGCTCGTCGCCGAAGCGGGCGGGCAGACTTCGATGCTGCCCGAGCACGGCGGCTGGTGGGGCAGCGGGAGCGGCTGGGTGCGGCGCGCGGCGGCCGACTCGCTCTCGTGGTACGTCTTCGACGACCGCCGGATGTACCGGCCGGGCGAGGAGGTGAGGGTCAAGGGCTGGGTGCGGCGCGTCGGCGGCGGCCCGCGCGGCGACGTGGGGCCTTTGATGGGCGCGGCCGAGCTGGTTAACTACGCCGTCAACGACTCGCGCGGCAACCAGCTCGCGCGCGGCTCGGCGCAGCTCAACCCGCTCGGCGGCTTCGACGCGGCCTTCAAGCTGCCGCCGAACGCCAACCTCGGCCACGCCGTCCTCGTCCTCGACGCGCAGGGCGGCGACGCCGGCGTGACCAACCGCCAGCATCACCACCGCTTTCAGGTGCAGGAGTTCCGCCGGCCCGAGTTTGAGGTCAAGGCGGCGGCGAGCGAGGGGCCGCACTTCGTCGGCGGCCACGCGACCGCGACCGTCTCGGCCGACTACTACGCGGGCGGCGGCCTGCCCGACTCCGAAGTCAACTGGAGGGTGACGGCCACGCCGTCGAGCTTCACGCCGCCCAACCGCGGCGACTTCACCTTCGGCCGCTGGACGCCGTGGTGGGGCTCCTCCTCGCACCGCCCGGGCGGCCCCATGAGCGCGCAGACCTTCAAGGGGCGCACCGACGCCGCGGGCCGGCACCACCTGCGCCTCGACTTCGACTCGGTGCGCCCGCCGCAGCCCTCGTCCGTGACGGCGCAGGCCAACGTGACGGACGTGAACCGGCAGACGTGGACGGCCACCACCACGATGCTCGTCCACCCGGCCGACCTCTACGTCGGCATCCGCAGCCCGCGCACCTTCGTGCAGCAGGGCGAGCCGCTGCACGTCGAGTCAATCGTCGCAGACCTCGACGGCAAGCTCGTCACGAACAGGCCGGTGCGCGTGCGCGCCGTGCTGCTCGAATGGACTTTCGACAAGGGCGCGTGGCAGCAGGTCGAGGCCGACGCGCAGGACTGCGAGGTGCGCTCGGCCGCCGAGCCCGTGCGCTGCACGTTCACGCCGAAGTCGGGCGGCACGTACCGCGTGACGGCGACCGTCATGGACGACCGCGAGCGGCCCAACGAGAGCGAGCTGACGCTGTGGGTCGCGGGCGGCAAGCGGCCCGCCCAGCGCGACCTCGAACAGGAGCGCGCCGAACTCATCCCCGACCGGCGCGAGTACCGAGCCGGCGAGACGGCCGAAATCCTCGTGCAGTCGCCCTTCGCCCCGGCCGAGGGCGTGCTGACGCTGCGCCGCACGGGGCTTTTGCGCACCGAGCGCTTCCGCATGGAGGGCGCTTCGCACACGCTGCGCATCCCCGTCGAGGAGAGCTTCACGCCGAACCTGCACGTGCAGGTCGATCTGGTCGGCGCGGCCGCGCGCTTGGGCGACGACGGGCTGCCGGACGAGAAACTGCCGAAGCGCCCGGCCTACGCCAAAGGCGAGCTGAACCTCTCGGTGCCGCCGCTCGCGCGCAAGCTGCGAGTCGCGGCCACGCCGCGCGACAGGGCTTTGGAGCCGGGCGGCGAGACGGTGGTCGGCGTCGAGGTCAAAGACGAAGCCGGGCGGCCCGTGGCCGGGAGCGAGTTGGCCGTCGTCGTCGTGGACGAATCCATCCTCGCCCTGACCGGCTACCGGCTCGAAGACCCGCTCTCCGTCTTCTACGCGCAGCGCGGCGGGGGCGTGAGTGACCATTACCTGCGCGCCTCGGTGCTGCTCGGCAGCCCGAAGCAGGTGATGGAGCAGGGCGCCGTCACGGGCTACGGCGGGGGGGGCGGCGCCCCGGGCACGCTCAACCGGATGATGGCCACCGCGTCGCCGCCCCCCCCCCCGGCGCCCGTGATGGCGCGCCGCGCCAAAGCTCTGGAGGCCGAGGAGAGCGCCGCCTCGGGCGAGGACGGGGCCATCCGCCTGCGCGAAGACTTCAACGCGCTCGCCGTCTTCGCGCCCTCGGTCACGACCGACGCGGCGGGCCGCGCCGAGGTGAAGGTGAAAGTGCCCGACAGCCTGACGCGCTACCGCGTGACGGCCGTCTCGGTCGCGGGCGGCAAACAGTTCGGCGCGGGCGAGTCGAGCATCACGGCGCGGATGCCTCTGATGGTGAGGCCGAGCGCGCCGCGCTTCCTCAACTTCGGCGACCGCTTCGAGCTGCCCGTCGTCGTGCAGAACCAGACCGACGAGCCGCTCGAAGCGAGCGTCGCCGTGCGCGCCGCCAACGCCGAGCTGACCGAGGGCGCGGGCCGCCGCGTCCGCGTGCCGGCGAACGACCGCGTCGAGGTGCGCTTCCCCGTCGCGGCCGCGCGCGCCGGCAAGGCCCGTTTCCAGTTCGCGGCCGTCTCGGGCCGCCACACGGACGCCGCGCAGGTCGAGCTCCCGGTCTGGACGCCGGCCACCACCGAGGCCTTCGCCACCTACGGCGAGCTCGACGCGCCCGGCGCGGTCGTGCAGCCGGTCGCGGCCCCGCCCGGCGTCTTCCCGCAGTTCGGCGGCCTCGAAGTGCAGACCTCCTCGACGCAGCTTCAGGCCTTGACCGACGCCGTGCTCTACCTCGCCTCGTACCCGTACGAGTGCTCCGAACAGCTCTCCTCGCGCGTGCTCGCCGTCGCGGCCTTGAAGGACGTGCTCGCGGCCTTCAAGGCCGAGGGGATGCCCTCGCCCGACGAGCTGAAGCGGGCCGTGGCGCGCGACCTCGAACGCCTGCGCGGGATGCAGAACGACGACGGCGGCTTCGGCTTCTGGCGGCGCGGCGAGGAGTCTTGGCCCTACGTCAGCATCCACGTCGCGCACGCGCTCGCGCGCGCGCAGGAGAAGGGCTTCGACGTGCCGCCGCAGATGATCGAGCGCTCGCGCGCCTACCTGCGCGAAGTCGAGCGGCGCATCCCGAAGTGGTACGGCCCCGAGGCGCGCCACTCCATCATCGCCTACGCCCTCAACGTCCGCGCCCGCATGGGCGACCGCGACGCGGCGCGCGCCCGCCAGCTCGTCGCCGCCGGCCCCGACAAGCTGCCGCTCGAAGCGGTCGGCTGGCTGCTGCCCGTGCTCTCGGGCGACGCGCGCTCGGCCGCCGAGGTCGAGGCCATCCGCCGCCACCTCGGCAACCGCGCCGAGGAGACGGCCGGGACGGCCCACTTCACCGCCGCTTACGGCGACGACGAATACCTCCTCCTGCATTCGAGCCGGCGCACCGACGCGGTCATCCTCGACGCGCTCATCCTCGATCAGCCCGGCAGCGACCTCATCCCGAAGGTCGTGCGCGGCCTGCTCGCGCACCGCAAGCGCGGCCGCTGGGAGAACACGCAGGAGAACGTCTTCGTGCTCCTCGCGCTCGACCGCTACTTCCAGACCTACGAGCGCGGGACGCCCGACTTCGTCGCGCGCGCGTGGCTCGGCGACGCCTTCGCCGGCGAGCAGCAGTTCCGCGGCCGCAGCACCGAGCGCCGCCAATTCGAGGTGCCCATGAGCCGACTCGCCGAGCGGGGCGGCGCGCAGAACCTCGTCATCAGCAAGGAGGGCGCCGGCCGCCTCTACTACCGCGTCGGCATGCGCTACGCGCCGAGCGACCTGAAGCTCAAGGCGGCCGACTACGGCTTCACCGTCGAGCGCGCCTACGAGGCGGTGGACGACCCGGCCGACGTGCGGCGCGACCCGGACGGGACGTGGCGCATCCGCGCGGGCGCGAAGGTGCGCGTCAGGCTGACGCTCGTGGCCCCGGCGCGGCGCTACCACGTCGCGCTGACTGACCCGCTGCCGGCCGGGCTCGAAGCGCTCAACCCGGCGCTCGCCGTCTCGGAGCGAGTCCCGCAGGAGGCGCGGGCCGCGGGGCCGCAGCGCGGCGGCGGCTGGTGGTGGTGGCGTCAGTGGTACGAGCACCAGAACCTGCGCGACGAGCGGGCCGAGGCTTTCACGTCGCTCTTGTGGGAGGGCGTCTACGACTACTCCTACGTCGCGCGCGCGACGACGCCCGGCGCGTTCGTCGTCCCGCCGCCGAAGGCCGAGGAGATGTACCACCCCGAGACCTTCGGCCGCGGCGCGACCGACCGCGTCGTCGTGGAATAAAAGCCTCCGACGCCGGCAGCGGCCCGGCCGCGGGGGGCGGGCACCCCGAGTCACGTTAGGCGATTCTCTAACGTGACCCGAGGCGCCCGCCCCCGCGGCCGGGCTTCCGCTTTCGTGGATTAAATCCAAGCCGTGTCGGCGGGCGAGAATTTTCCTGCGCGGCGTGCAACCGGCCGCGGGGGCTCCGCATCTTTTGTCCGCTCCGTAGCTCCGGGAAGAGTCGAGGTTCCCTCCAGACCTCCTGCGGGGTGGTTCATCCATCATCAGTTCGCCATCTTCACACGCACCGGCCTGTCTCTTTATCAAGGCGCGGCACTGGTGTAGATCGTCGAGTGGGGCGGCCCAACCTTCCGCGCGGCCGTCGTGTCCTGCAATCCCTGCCCAACGGCCCCCGACCGGCCGCACGGGTTGAACCACAACGACCGAATTACCTATCCATAAGGAGTTCTACCCTCTCATGAAGAGATTTCTGACCCCGCTGCTCACCGCCGCACTGGCCCTCACCCTCGGCCTCGCCGCGGTCAGCGCGCAGAACAAGTCCAACGAGGCCGACGCCGACATCCCGCCCATCTCTCAGGGCAAAGTCGAGAAGCGCACCTACATGCGCCTGCGCGCCGAGCACGTCGCCAAGCTGCGCGGCCTCGACAAGAACAACCTCGACAAGAGCCTCAAGGCCCGGGCCAACGCCCTCGAAAAGCTTGAGCGGCAGGAGCGCGAGAAGAAGCAGAAGCAGTCGGCGGCCGCCCAGCCCGCCGCCGACTCGAACGCCGCCGCCGACTCCGCCATGCAGGCCAGCGCCGACGGCATGATGTCGGCCGCCGCCGTCACCACCAGCTGGACGCCCATCGGCCCCGCGCCCATCGCCAACGGCCAGACCTTCTCCGTCACCAACTCCGTCTCGGGCCGCGTCACGGCCATCGCCATCAACCCCTCGAACCCGAACGTCGTCTACGTCGGCACCGCGCTCGGCGGCGTCTTCCGCACGCTCAACGGCGGCGGCTCGTGGACGCCCATCACGGACGGCGCGCTGTCGCTCGCCGTCGGCGCGATCGCCATCGACCCGTCGAACCCGACGCGCGTCTACGTCGGCACGGGCGAGGCCAACTACGGCCAGCGCAACTACTTCGGCGTCGGCGTCTACCGCATCGAGAACGCCGAGAGCGAGGAGCCGACGCGCACCCTGACGCGCCTCTACCAGAACGCCTCGGGCGCGGACGTGTTCACCGGCCGCGCGATCAGCAAAATCCTC
>DATMVI010000669.1:0-10048 GCA_035563275.1 Pyrinomonadaceae bacterium | reverse complement strand
GGCGTAGCGCGGCCCGACCGCGCCGGCGTTCCAGCGCACCACCGCCGGCAGGAGCAGCGCGACGGCCGCGCCGTGCTCCGTGCCGTAGCGCGCCGTCAGCGGGTTGGCGCAGGCGTGCGCCGCGCCGAGCATAGAGTTCTCGACGGCCGCGCCCGCGAGGTGCGCGCCGAGCAGCACGGCCCCGCGCGCCTCCACGTCCGACGGCGCTTCGAGCACGCGCTCGAAGCCGCTCTCCAGAAGCCGCCACGCCTCGCGCGCGAACAGCTCGGAGACGGGGTTGCGCCCCGCCGAGACGTAGGACTCGACGGCGTGCGCGACGGCGTCGAGTCCGGCCGCGGCCGTCACGCCGCGCGGCGCGGTGACGGTCAGCTCCGGGTCGAGCACGGCGACGCGGAAGGCGGCGCCGGGGTCACCGCAGGCCATCTTCTCGTGCGTCTCGGCGTCGGACAGCAGCGCGTAAGACTGCGCCTCGCTCCCCGTCCCGGCCGTCGTCGGCACGCCGATCATCGGAAGCAGCGGCACCCGCGCGCGCCCGTAGCCCCGGAAGTCGCGGACGCGGCCGCCGTTCGTCAGAAGGAAGTTGATGCCCTTCGCGCAGTCGAGCGAGCTGCCGCCGCCGAGGCCCACGATGGAATCAACGTCGCGCCCGGCGGCGAACTCGCGCCCGCGCCCGACCATCTCCGTGTCGGGGTTCGAGCCGAAGTCGTGGAACGCGAAGACGCGGACGCCGGCCTCTTCGAGAATCTCCGCCGCGCGCGCGGCGTGCCCGGCCTCGACCAGCCCGCCGTCGGCCACGAGCAGCGTCCGCCCGAAGCCCGACTCGCGCGCCGCCTCGCCGAGCCGCGCCAGCGCGCCCGCCCCGAAGATCACGCGCGTCCGTGGTTGGAAGTCGAAGCCCTGCATCACGAGCGCAACGGGGCGCCGGGCGGCGGGGAAGACGGCCTGCTTTTCCCGCCGCCCGGCGCCTACTTTCTATCCGCCACCGCGTAGACGTGCGTGCGGGAGCGGATGATGAGCATGCCGTCGGTGACGGCGGGCGTCGCCATCAGCGGCTCGCCCATCGAGTTCTTCGCCAGCAACTCGTACCTCGGGCCGGCGCGGACGACGTAAACGTCGCCGTCCTCGCTCGGCAGGTAGAGCTTGCCGTCGGCCGCGACGGGCGAGGCGCTGAACGAGGTCGGCAGCCGCTCCTGATAGATGAGCCGGCCCGTCTTCGCGTCGAAGGCCGAGAGGACGCCGAGGTCTGCGACCGCGTAGAGGATGTCGCCGTAGACGATGGGCGTCGCCGTGTAGGGGCTGCCCTTGTCGGCCTTCCACGCGAGGTGCGCGCCCGCGTGCTCGCCCGCCTTCAGAGAGATGTCGCCGTTCGCGCCGGGGCGGAAGGCATACATGGCGCGGCCCGGCGGGTAGCCGCCCGCGACGTAGATGAGGCCGTGCGCGACGAGCGGGGCCTGCTGCTTGACCTCCGTGTCGCCGTCGGCGAAGCGCCACAGCTCTTTGCCCGTCTGCGGGTCGTAGCCGCGGATGAAGCGGCCGCCGTTGGCGATCAGCTCGGCGCGGCCCCGCCCCTCGTAGACGGTCGGCGTGCTCCAAGAAGTGATCTCATTCCGCTCGACGCGCCACGCCTGCTTGCCGTCCTTCAGGCGGTAGGCGGCGATGAAGGACTGCGAGTGGCCGTCGGCCTGCACGATGACGAGGTCGCGGTGGATGACGGGCGAGCTGCCGTGGCCCCACGAAGAGTTCTTGTCGTCCCAGAGGCCGGGGTTGAGCAGGCCGAGGTCTTGCTTCCAGAGGAGCCTGCCGCCGAAGTCGTAGGCGAAGAGACCTTCGGAGCCGAGGAGGGCGACGAGGACGCGGCCGTCGGTCGCCGGCGTCGAGTTGGCCTGCGTCGCCTTGACGTGGCGGCGCGCGCGCGGCACGCCCTCGTGCGCCACGCGCTGCCAGAGCACCCTGCCCGTCCGCTTGTCGAGCGCGTAGACGCGCCACGTGTGCTTCGGCTCGTCGCCGGCGAGGCCGATGCCGCGGTCTTTGGCGACGTAGCGCGGCGCGGGGTCGGCGCTTTCGGCCGTGACGACGAAGACGCGCTCGCCCCAGACGACGGGGCTGGCGTGCGACAGGCCCGGCACGGGCGTCTTCCAGACGACGTTCTCGGCTCTGGAAACGTCCCACGCCGTCGGCGTCGGCCGCCCGCCGGCGACGCCCGAGGCTTGCGGGCCGCGGAACTGCGGCCAGTTCTGCGCGCCCGCGCCGCCCGGCAGGGCGAGGCAGAAGACGAGCGCGAGCGGGAGAGACAGCTTAGCCATTCGGCCTCCAAAGAAAATCTCACCACGGGGGCGCAGGGGCGCGGCTCAGGCGAACCGTGTCTCTGCGCCCCCGTGGTGAATTGTTGCGCGGCACGCCCGCGCCGCGTCACCCCGCCGGCTTCGCGGGCGGGGCGGCGGCCGGGGCCGCGCCCTCGGCGAGCGCGAAGAGCTGGTTGCGGTTCGTGATGAAGAGCGCGCCGTTGGCCGGGACGGGCGTCGAGTAGACGGAGCTGCCCATGTTCAGCTCGGCCAAGACCTTCTTCTCCCTGCCCGTCTGCATGATGACCACGTCGCCGTCCTCGTCGCCGAGGTAGAGGCGGCCGTCGGCCGTGACCATCGGCGAACCCCAGACGGCGGCGAACATGTCGTGCACCCAGAAGGGCTGCCCCGTCTTCGCGTCGAGCGCGTGGAGGAAGCCGCTGAAGTCGGGCTGGTAGACGATGCCGTCGGCGATGGCGGGCGTCGAGATGGTGCGCCGAATCTTGTCGTAGTGCCAGACCATGCCGGTCTTCGTGATGTCGCCGCGCTTGGTGGCGTCGATGCAGTACATGTGGCCGATGCCCTCGCCGTGCTCGGGGTCTTGACCGTTCGCCAAGTAGACCTTGTCCTCGTAGATGACGGGCGTGGCGATGATCTCGTTGCGCGTCTTCGGCCAGACCGAGTCCTTCGGGTTGGTGTCGAACTCCCAGAGCTTCTTCCCCGTGGCGGCCTCGTAGCCGCGCACCCAGCCGTCGCCCTGCCCCATGATGACTTGGTCCACGCCGCCGATCTTGCCCACCGTGGGCGTTGACCACTGCCCGTGCAGAATCTTGTCGCCGGGGCTGGCGTCCTCCCAGACCAGCTTGCCGGTCTTCTTGTTGACGGCGATGATGGCCGGCGCCTTAGGCGAGGGGATGTTGACGTGGCTCTCGTCCTGCCCGTTCGAGGTCGAGACGATGACGAGGTCGCCGTACGAGACGGGCGACGAGTTGGCGAGGTTGTGCGGGAAGGCGCCGACCTCCTCCATCATGTCGAAGCGCCAGATCACGTCGCCGGAGGTCTCGCCCGTCAGCTTCTCGTCGGCGACGGGGCCGTCGTTCTCCTTGTCGCGGAAGCCCTGAAGGTCAACGCACATCAACTCGGCCCGGTTCGAGACGTAGTAGACCATGTCGCCCTCGACGAGCGGCGAGGAGGCGATGCCCTGAAACGGCCAGTCGTTGACGCGGCCCGCCGCGAGCTTGTCGTGGATCATCTGCCAGAGGAACGCGCCGGTCTTCTCGTCGAAGGCCATCAGCACGCCCTTGTCGCCGACGACCTTCGGGTCGCGCTTGCCCTCGTTGTTGGTGCCGACTAAGACGACGCCGCCCGCCACCGTGATGTTGCCGTAGGTCTGCGAGCCGAGTTCGGCCACCCACCTGACGTTCTTCTTCGTCTTCACGTCCCACGCGGCCGGCATCCCCTTCGCCCGCGACACCATGTTGCGGTCGGGCGTCCCGCCCCACATCGGCCACTCGCCCGTGCCCGGGTCGGAGGCGGGCAGGGCGGCGGCCAGCAGGCCGCAGCCGGCGGCCAGCAGAACCACCAGACAGAAACTGACCGCGCGCGCGCCCTTGCGCCAAGCTCTCGACATTGATTTCATCTTCAACTTTCGCCTTCCCTCCTACCGCCTACTTGTTCGCGTACACCCTGATGTTGTCGAAGTAGATTTCGGCGAGCGCGCTGCCGAAGATGCCGGGGCTGCCCTCCCGGTTGCCGATGGGGTCGGTGCGCTCGACCGTCCAAGCCTCCGGCTCGGCCGCGCCCGCGGGCCAGACCTTGCCGCGCGCCCTCACCTGCCCGCCCGGCAGATTCTCCACGCGCAGCTTGACCCGGTACCACGTGTCCGTCTTCCACTCGAACGGGACGGTGGCGGCGCGGGCGACCTCGGGCTGCCACGAGGTCAGCTCGAGCTTCTGCCCGTTGCCGAAGAGCGTCAGCCCGTAGCGCTGCGCGACGACGCCGGCGTCGCCCACCTGACGCCGCTTCGTCGTCGCGAGGATGTCGGCCTCGACCGTGTAGTCCGAGAGGTCGGCCGGCCCCATGAAGGCGCGCGCCCGCGCCCGCAGCGACGACCCCTCGCTCGTCTTGACCAGAACCTTCTTGCCGCCCACCTCGCGCGTGACGAACTTCATCCCCGTGTTCGTCCAGTGCTGCGGGAAGGTGTTCAGCTCCGCCGCGTCGAAGTTCTCCTCCCACGGCAGCGGCGGGACGACGCGCACGCGCGCCGCGCCCGTGACGCCGCCCGCGGTCGCGCGCACCTCGCCGGTCTGCAAGCCGGCGTCGGGGGCGGCCGTGAACTGCCCCGCCTCGGCCTTGCCGTTCAGCCTGTCGAGCGACCACGTCGCGCCCTTCTCCTCGCGCACGAAGTTGCCGCGCTCGTCGAAGAGGCGGACGCGGAAGCGCACGCTCTCGCCGGGCCTGAGGATCACTTCGGCCGGCACGACCTGCGCGTGCGTGACGGCCGCGGAGTCGGCGGCGTGCGAGGCGGCGACGGCGCGGGCCGGCGGGCCGGCGGCGCGGTCGACCTTCTTCCTCCCGATGCAGTAGAGCGCCGCGTCGGTGACGAGGAAGACGCGGCCGTCCGAGACGGCGACCGAGGCGATGATGGCCTCGGGCCGCTGCTCCGTGCCGAGCTGGTCTTCGTCGAGGACTTTCGCGCCGGCGGCCGAAGGCTCGATGATGAAGAACTTGCCGTTCTCGGTGCCGACGTAGAGCTTGCCGTCGGCGAAGACGGGCGAGGCCTTCTGGATCGTGCCGAGGTTCTGGAGCCAGAGCTGCTTGCCGGAGTTCACGTCGAAGGCGGCGAGGTTCGCGCCGTTGTCCACCTGATAGAGCCGGTCGCCGTCGAGCACGGGCGACGAGAAGCCGCCCTGCCAGCCGTAGGCCTTCCACTTGAGCTGCGCCATCTTCAGCTCGCCCCTCAGCGTGGCGTCGAGCGCGGCGATCAGGCCCATCTCGTTCGAGTCGAGGTTCTCCTCGCTGTGCGTGATGATGGCCGTCGTGCCGCGCACCACCACGCCGGTGTTGAGGCCGCGCTTCGAGACCTCGATCTTCCAGACCGGCTCGCCCGTCTGCGGCTTGACGGCGTGCACCCAGCCGTCGCTCGCGCCCTGTATGAGCATCCGCGTCCCGGCCACCTCGGCGATGACGGGCGCGGCGTAGGTCGTGTCGTAGGGCTGCGAGCCGGGGGCGCTCGTCCAGACCGTCTCGCCCGTCCGCTTGTCGAAGGCCATCCAGCGGTGCAGGCCCCGGTGGTGCGCGCCCCAGCTGAAGGTCACGCCGCTGACGATGACGAGGTCGCCGTCAACGATGGGCGAGACGGTGCGGCCGCCGTGCGTCGTGAGCAGGCCGAAGTCCTCGCCGAGCGAGCGCTCCCACAGGAGTTTGCCGTCGCGGCCGTCGAGCGCGACGAGGTGGCCGCCGCCGCCGAAGGCGTAGACGTTGCCGGTCGCGGGGTCGCCGACGGGCGAGGCCCACCCGACGCGGTGCGGCGGGATGTCCGAGAGGTAGACGTTGAAGTGTTTCTCCCAGACGACCTTGCCCGTGTCGGCGTCGAAGCACATCAGGCGCTCTTGCAGGCGCTCGGCCTTGTCGAAGGCGTTCCAGAGGTAGACGCGGTTGGACATCACGACCGGCGTCGAGCGGCCGCCGTAAGGGGCCTTCCACGCGAGGTTCTCGCCGGCGGGCGACCACTTCGCGGGCAGCCCCTTCTCGTGCGACACGCCGTCGCGCGCGGGGCCGCGCCACTCGGCCCAGTCGGCCGCGCGCGCGGTCAGCGAGGCGGCGAGCAGCGACGGCGCGAAGAGGGCGAGGGCGGTGCGACGGAAGATGAGAGCGCTCATGTTGGGAAACCTTCGAAGGGTCAAGAGGGATTTTAGATTTTTGATTTTAGAATTGCGACCGGGAGCCGGCAGTCGCCGGACGTTAGTCGTCAGCCGTCGGTCTTTGCCTTCACCGACGACTGACGACTGACGGCCGGCGACTGAATCCGAAATCGCGTATCCGAAATCAAAAATCCCTTCATCGTCTTAACGAGTTATTATGAACATTCGCCCGGCGGATGTTGTAAAAATCGTGTAAAAAGAAACTTCGCGCCCGCCGGTTACGTTTCACTGCGTTGTAGAATCCGGAGCCGCACCTCCGCCGCCGCGGAAATTTTCCTTGATTTCGGCCCGTCGCAGGTTGTACATACGCCGCCGCGCCCCGACTTGTTTTCGCGGGCCGCGGGCCAGCATACCAGATCGTGGACGCCGCTCTAAATTGATGGATCGGGCGGGCCGCCGCCGACGCCCCGCTGCCGACACGGCCGCGCCAGAGCCTACCACGGAGAGTCAAGACATGGCATCGAGACGCATCCTCCTGCTCCTGCCCGCGCTCCTCCTCGCCCTCGCGCCCGCCGCCCGCGCGCAGGACGCCAAGCAGCAGCTCAACGAACAGCTCTACGAGGCCGTGCGGCGCGGCGACGCGGCCGGGGTCAAGGCCCTGCTCGACAAGGGCGCGGACGTGAACGCCAAGTTCCGCTACGGCGCGACGGCGCTCTTCAAGGCGGCCGAGCGCGGCAACGCCGAGGTCGTCAAAGTCCTGCTCGAACGCGGCGCGGACGTGAACGTCAAGGACACCTTCTACGGCGCGACGGCGATGACGTGGGCGCTCGACAACGGGCACGTCGAGGTCGTCCGCGCGCTGCTGTCGAAGGGGTCGGACGCGGTCGGCGACGTGCTGATGAACGGCGTGCGCGAGGGCAAGGTCGAGCTGGTCAAGGTCGCGCTCGACACGGGCGGGCTGAAGCCGGAGACTTTGACGGGCGCGCTCGTCTCGGCGCTCGAAGACGGCAACCGCGCCGAGATCGCCGACCTGCTCAGGAAGGCCGGAGCGCAGCCGCCGCCGGAAGTCCCGGCCGCGACGCTCGAATCCTACGTCGGCAAGTACAAGGGTGACCCCGGCCCCGAGGTCGCCATCACGCTCAAGGACGGCAAGCTCTCGGCCACCCCGGCGGGCCAGCGCCCGCTCGTGCTCATGGCCGTTGACCAGACCACCTTCCGCCCGGCGGCCTTCGACGGCGTGACCTTCACCTTCAACGTCGAAGGCGGCAAGGTCACCGGCGCGGCCCTCAAGCAGGGCGCGAACACGACGCAACTGAAGAGAGTAGACAGTAGACAGTAGTCAGTAGTCAGTAGCGCTCCGCGCTATTGATGCTGACGCCGACGCCCTGACGCCTCGTCGCCGAAGGTCTTCCTACTGACTACTGACTACTGTCTACTGTCTACCGTCTACCGAGGTTCCCTATGATCCGACTGACACTTTCCCTCGCGTGCCTGTTTCTCGTTTCTGCCTCCACGGCGCTCGGGCAGAACTGGCCTTCGTTCCGCGGCCCCGGCGCGACCGGCGTGGCTGAGGGCCGGGGCGCGCCGGTCAAGTGGGACGCCGCCAAGTCGGAGAACGTGCGCTGGAAGACGCCCATCCCCGGCCTCGGCCACTCCAGCCCGGTCGTCTGGGGCGACAAGGTCTTCGTCACCACCGCCGTCAGCAGCGCCGCGAAGGACGAGACGCGCTACGGCCTCTACGGCGACGTGGCCCCGGTCAAGGACGACCCCAAGCACACGTGGAAGCTCTACGCCCTCGACAAGCGGACGGGCAAAGTGCTCTGGGAGCGCACGGCCTTCGAGGGGATGCCGAAGGTCAAGCGCCACCCAAAGTCCACGCACGCCGACGCCACGCCCGTCACCGACGGCAAGACCGTCGTCGCCCTCTTCGGCTCGCACGGCCTCTACGCCTACAACACCTCGGGCAAGCTCCTCTGGAAGCAAGACCTCGGCCTGCTCGACTCCGGCTGGTTCTACGACCCCGACTACCAGTGGGAGTACGGCAGCTCGCCCATCATCTACAAGAACCTCGTCATCGTGCAGGCCGACATCCAGAAGGGTTCGTTCATCGCGGCCTACGACCTGAAGACCGGCAAGCAGGTCTGGAAGACGATGCGCGAGGGCGAGCTGCCCGGCTGGGGCACGCCGACCGTTTACGAGGGCAAGGCGCGCGCCGAGTTGATCACGACGGGCGCGAAGGCCGTGCGCGGCTACGACCCGCTGACGGGCAGGGAGCTGTGGCGGCTCGGGCCGATGTCGGAGATCACGACGCCGACGCCCTTCGTCGCCCACGACCTCATCTTCGTCGCCAGCGGCTACGCGCCCATCCAGCCCATCTACGCCATCCGCCCCGGCGCGAACGGCGACATCTCTCTGAAGGACGACAAGGAGTCGAGCGAGTTCATCGCGTGGAGCAAGAAGCGGGGCGGCCCCTACATGCCGACGCCGGTCGTCTACGGCGAGCTGCTCTACACGGTCTCGAATCAGGGCGTGGTGACCGCTTATAACGCGAAGACGGGCGAGCGCGTCTACCAGCAGCGCATCGCCGACCGCGGCGGCGCGTTCACGGCCTCGCCGGTCGCCTCGGACGGCAAGATTTACCTTTCGAGTGAGGACGGCGAGGTCTTCGTCTTCCGCGCCGGGCCGAAGCACGAGCTGCTCTCGGTCAACCCCGTCGGCGAGGTCATCATGGCGACGCCCGCCATCTCCGACGGCATGCTCATCGTCCGCGGCCTCAAGCACGTCTACGCCGTCGCCGAGCCGGCGGCCGCGCCCGCGAAGAAGGCCGCGAAGTGAAAAGACCGGTCGCCGTCAGTCAGCCAGACGATGACTGACCGCGACCGGCGACCGATTACCTGCCCGTCATTCATCATCAAAACCAACGCCACCTTGAAGGAAAACCCATCGTGAAATCGTCAGCCAAAATCGCCTTCGCCCTCGCCGCCTGCTTCGCCGCGGCGCTCGTCTTCTCGAACCCGGCCGCCGCCGGCCTCGCCCCCGAGTACAACTGGCCGCAGTGGCGCGGCCCGGAGGGCGCGGGCGTCTCCGCCGAAAAGAACCTGCCCGAGGAGTGGGGCGAGGCGAAGAACGTGCGCTGGAAGACGCCGATCCCCGGCAAGGGCCACTCCAGCCCCATCGTCTGGGGCAAGCGCGTCTTCCTCACCACGGCCGTCGAGGGGCCGGTCGTGCCCGGCGCGAAGGCCGCCGTCCACAAGATCGAGGGGCAGGACTGGAAGCACCCCGACAGCGTCGGGGCCGACCGCAAGCACACCTTCAAGGTCATCGCGCTCGACCGCGACTCGGGCAAGATCGTCTGGGAGCAGACCGCGTGGGAGGGCACGCCCTACGACGACCGCCACCGCAAAAGCTCCTACGCCGCCTCGACGCCCGCCACCGACGGCAAGACCGTCTTCGCCTTCTTCGGCGCCGAAGGGCTCTACGCCTACGACGCGAACTCGGGCAAGCTCCAGTGGAAGGCCGACCTCGGCAAGCTCGGCACGGTCGGCATGGGCACGGGCACGTCGCCGGTGCTCTACGACAAGGTGGTCATCATTCAGGCCGACGAGGAGGAGGGCAAGAACTCCTTCATCGTCGCCCTCGACAAGAAGAACGGCAAGGAGGTCTGGCGCGCGCCGCGCAAGGTGCAGGTCAGCTGGGCCACGCCGATCCTCGTCAACACCGGCAAGCGCACGGAACTGATCACGAGCGGCACCGAGTCGGTCATCGCCTACGACCCGGCGACGGGCAAGGAGCTGTGGCGCTCGAAGGGCGTCGAGAGCAACGCCATCCCCTCGCCCGTGGCCACCACCGCGCACGACATGGTGATCGTCTCGGCCGGCTTCCCGGCCAAGATCGCCTACGCCA
>DATMVI010000668.1:0-12586 GCA_035563275.1 Pyrinomonadaceae bacterium | reverse complement strand
GGCGGCCGCGGTGACGACCGCGGCCGTGGCGCTGGCCGCCGCCCTCCGGCTGCGGCGCGGCCCCGCCCTGCCCCTGCCCGCCCGCGCCCTGACCCTGATTCTGATCGTTGCTGCTCATCTTCGTCCCTCCGTGCGCGCGCCCGCGCCAGTTCCGCGACAAGGGAAAAGCCCCATGGCCGCCTGCCGAGCGAGCGCGGGCGTGTGGGGCTTCGGCGTCCGGTTCAGAACTGGCGGGGGCGCGCCGCGGTAAAGCTTGGGCCGCAGGCCGCGCCCGCTCCCGGCTCGCCCGGCCTCGGGGCTACTCGGTCTCCTGCTCGCCGGCGGTCTGCTCGGTCTTCTTCGAGCGGCGGCCGCCGCGCCCTTCCTTCTTCGTCGTCTCGGCCCCGGTCGTCTCGCCCTTGCCGGCCGTCTTCGCGGACTTCTTCTTGCCCGCGCCCGCCGTCTTGGCCTTCTTCGACGAAGCCTCGGCGGCCTCGCGCGCGTTATCGACCAATTCGATGATGGCGAGTTCGGCGTTGTCGCCGTCGCGGCGGCCGAGGCGGATGATGCGCGTGTAGCCGCCGGGCCGGTCGGCGTAGCGCTTGCCCAGCTCGTCGAACAGACGCTTGAGGGCGAGGACGCCGGCCGTGCGCGGCATCTCGGCCTGCTTGCGCCCGCGGGCGGCCGACTCGCCGCGGCGGCTGTTGCCGGCGTGGAAGAACCCGGCGGCCTGCCGGCGCAGGTGGAGCGACTGGATGTTGGCGTCGTCGCCCGTGAGCGCGCCGGCGCGCTTCGCCAGCGTGATGACGCGCTCGACGAAGGGGCGCAGCTCCTTCGCCTTCGGGACGGTGGTCACGATGCGCTCGTCGCGCGCGTTGATGAGCGAGGTGGCGAGGTTCCTGAGCATCGACATGCGGTGCTCGCTCGTCCGCCCCAGCTTCCGGTGTGCGTTCAGGTGTCGCATGACAATAATTCCTAGGTGCCGGGTGTCAGGCGCCGGGTGTCAGGAAAATGTCTTTGCCGGCACCCGCTCCCTGACACCCGGCCCCCGTCTCTATTCCTCGTCGTCCTCGGGGTATTCGCTGAGGTCGATGTCGCTGCCGCCGGAGCCGGGTATCGGGTTGCCCTGCTCGTCGAACGACATGCCGAAATCCAGCCCCATCCCGTGCAGGATTTCCTTGATCTCGTTCAGGGACTTCTTGCCGAAGTTCTTCGTCGCCAGCATCTCGCGCTCCGAGCGCTGCACGAGGTCGCGGATCGAGCGGATGTTGGCGTTCTTCAGGCAGTTGTAGGAGCGCACCGACAGTTCGAGCTCGTCCACCGAGCGGTCGAGCACGTCGTTGCGCGGCAGCGGCGGGCGCTCGATGTTCTGGTAGGCGTACTCGTCCGTGTCCTCCTCGAAGTTGATGAAGATCTGCATGTGATCCTTGATCAGCTTCGCGGCGAGCCCGATGGCGTCGTCGGGGCGGACGCTGCCGTCCGTCCAGACCTCGATGGTCAGCTTGTCGAACTCGGTGTTCTGGCCGAGGCGCGCGGCCTCGACCGCGTAGTTGACCTTCTTGACCGGCGTGTGGACGGAGTCGATGGGGATGTAGCCGAGGCTCAAGTCCTCGTCGAAGTTGCGCTCGGCCGGGACGTAGCCGCGCCCGCGCTTGAGGCGCATCTCGATGTTGAGCGAGCCGCCCTCGCTGACGGTGGCGATGTAGACCGAGTCGTCCAACACCTCCACGTCGGCGTCGTGCTCGATGTCGGCCGAGGTGACCTCGCCCGCCCCGTCGCGGCGGATGGTCAGGGTCTTCGGCTCGGTGCCGTGGAGCTTGAAGGGAATCTGCTTGAGGTTCAGGATGACGTCGGTCGCGTCCTCGACGACGCCGCGGATCGAGGAGAACTCGTGCTCGACGCCCTCGATCTTGACGGCCGTGATGGCCGCGCCCTCGATGGACGAGAGCAGCGCGCGGCGCAGCGAGTTGCCGATGGTGGTGCCGAAGCCGCGCTCGAACGGCTGGGCCGAGAAGCGGCCGTAGCGGTCCGTGAGCGTGTCGCCCTCGACGGCGAGGCGGCGCGGCATCTGAAACCCTGTCCAGAGATTGTGCTGATCCATAGCCATAGTCGTAAAAACCTGTTCCTCGGGAAAAAGGCTTCGCGCGGCCGGCCGTCGCGGGTTCGGCGAAAGCGAACCAGCGGCGGGCCGGGCCGCGCCGGATAAGCTTACTTGCTGTAAAGCTCGACGATGAGTTGCTCGTTGATGGAGCGGTCGATGTCGGCGCGCGTCGGCGCGGTCACGACCCGTGCGCTCATCTCGGCGCCCTCGGCCGGCGCGACCCAGTTCGGGCGCCCCCGCCCGGCGGCCGTCTGCCACGCGCCCTCGATGTGAGGGTTGCGGCGGCTGGCCTCGCGCACGGCGATGACGTCGCCCGGCTTGACCTGAAACGAGGGGATGTCCACCTTGCGCCCGTTGACCTCGATGTGGCCGTGGTTGACGAGCTGGCGCGCCTGCCGCCGCGAGGTGGCGAAGCCGGCGCGGTAGACCGCGTTGTCGAGCCGACGCTCAAGCAGCATCAGGAGGTTTTCGCCCGTGATGCCCTTCATGCGGGCCGCGCGCTCGAAGTAGTTGCGGAACTGGCCTTCGAGGACGAAATAGATGCGCTTGACCTTCTGCTTCTCGCGCAACTGCTGGCCGTAGCCGACGAGGGCCTTGCCCCGGCGCAGGCTGTTGCCGTGCTGCCCGGGCGGCTGCGTGCCGCGCTTCTCGATGGGGCACGACGGCTTGTAGCAGCGGTCGCCCTTCAAAAACAACTTCGCGCCTTCGCGGCGGCACAGGCGGCACACCGCGCTTCGATACCTAGCCACTTCTTTTTGCCTCCGGTCTAAACGTCAGACGGAAAAGTTTACAGACCGCGCCAACGAGGGCGCGGCCCTTCGTCCTTTAGGTTAATGAACTTTTGATTCGGGATTTTCGATCCGCGACCGGAAGGGCTCTTTCGAGCCTGAAATCGCCAACCGGAAATCGCAAATCCTTAAACCCTGCGCCGCTTCGGCGGGCGGCAGCCGTTGTGCGGGATCGGCGTCGTGTCGCGGATGAGCGTGACGCGGATGCCGGCGCTGTTGATGGCGCGGATGGCCGACTCGCGCCCGCCGCCCGGCCCCTTGACCCTCACCTCGGCCTGCTGCATCCCGACCTCTTTGGCCTTGTTGGCGGCCTCGTAGGCGGCCTGCTGCGCCGCGAAGGGCGTGCCCTTGCGCGAGCCGCGGAAGCCGCGCGCGCCCGAGGAGGACTGCGCGACGAGGTTGCCCTCCGTGTCGGTGATCGAGATCAGCGTGTTGTTGAACGACGCCGAGATGTGCACGATCCCGACGGGGATGTTCTTCTTTTCCTTCTTGCGGAAGGTCTTCTTCTTGCCGGTGGTCGCTTTTGCCATAAACAGTAATCAGCCGTCAGTTATCAGTAGTCAGTGAGTCGTTAGTCGGCGCTCAGCGGTCTTGCTGATAGCTGATAACTGACTACTGACAACTTTGTTACTTCTTGCCCGGGGCCTTCTTCTTGGCGATGGTGGCGCGGCGCGGCCCCTTGCGGGTGCGCGCGTTGGTGTGCGTGCGCTGGCCGCGGACGGGGAGGCCCCGGCGGTGGCGCAGGCCGCGGTAGCAGCCGATGTCCATCAGCCGCTTGATGTCCATCTGGACGCGCTTGCGCAGGTCGCCCTCGACCTCGCCCTGCCCCTCGATGATCTGGCGGATGCGGTTGAGCTGCCCCTCGTCGAGGTCGCGCACGCGCAGCTCGGGGCTGACCTGCGCCTCGCGCAGGATCGAGTTCGCCCGCGAGCGGCCGATGCCGAAAATGTACGTAAGGCCGATCTCGATCCGCTTGTTCACCGGAAGATCGACGCCAACTACACGAGCCATGCTCTTCTCCCCAAAAAACTCTTAACGATTGCTGATTTCGGGCTGCCGGCCGCGCGGGACGCCGATCGTCGGCCCGCCGTCTGCAACCCGCGATTGACCTACCCTTGCCGCTGCTTGTGCTTCGGGTTGGTGCAGATCACCCTGACCACGCCCTTGCGGTGGATGATCTTGCAGTTGTCGCACATCTTCTTGACTGAAGCCCTTACTTTCATCCGTCCACACCCCCTCGGGGAAGTCTCTCCGGCCCGGCCGTCACTTGTAGCGGTACGTGATGCGCCCGCGGTTCAAATCGTAAGGCGAAAGCTCGACCAGCACCCGGTCGCCCGGCAGGATGCGGATGAAGTTCTTCCTCATCTTGCCCGAGACGTGCGCCAGCACCTGATGCTGGCTGTCCTCCAACTCGACCCGGAACATCGCGTTCGGCAGGGTTTCAAGAACCTTCGCCATCACCTCGATCGCATCTTCTTTCGCCATACCAGTCAGCTCAGGTAAAAATCTGAGAGGCCCGGCAAACTGCGAATAATAACATAGTTACCGGCGCTCTCCAAGCCGCGGCGGGGCGACGCGCGCGCGTCAGGCCCCCGCCGTCTCGACCTGCGGCGCGGCCGCCCCGGCCACGCGCGTCAGAACTTCCGGCCCCTGCTCGGTGATGGCGACGGTGTGCTCGACGTGAGCGCTCGGCATCCCGTCCACGGTGACGACCGTCCAGCCGTCCTTCAAGGTCTTCGTGTGCTGCGTGCCCATGTTGATCATCGGCTCCAGCGCGAAGACGTAGCCTGCTTTGATGCGCGTGCCCGTGCCCGGCTTCCCGTAGTTGGGGATTTGCGGGTCTTCGTGCATCCGCCGGCCGATGCCGTGGCCGACGTAGTCGCGCACGACCGTGTAGCCGTGCGCCTCGGCGTGCGACTGCACGGCCCAGCCCACGTCCCCGAGGTACCTGCCCGGCCAGCACTGCGCGATGGCGCGCTCCAGACACTCCTCGGCGACCCGGATGAGCCGCAGGCGGTCTTCGCCGACCTGCCCGACGGGGACGGTCGTGGCCGTGTCGCCGACGAAGCCGCCGAGCGTCGCGCCCACGTCCACGGAGAAGATGTCGCCCTCGCGCAGCGCGTAGGTCGAGGGGAAGCCGTGCACGACCTGCTCGTTGACCGACGCGCAGATCGAGAAGGGGTAGCCGTGGTAGCCCTTGAAGGTCGGGAGGGCGCCGGCGTCGCGGATCATCTTCTCCGCGGCCATGTCTATTTCGAGCGTGGTGACGCCGGGCTGCGCCATCCTCCGCAGCTCCTCGCGCACCTCGGCCACGAGCCGCCCCGCGGCCCGCATCTTGTCCAGCTCCTTCTTCGACTTCCCGATGATCATTTAAAAGCCGCGAATCGTAAATCGTTAATCGAAGTTCTCGGCCGCCGGCCGTCAGTTTTTGCCCTTGCCGGTGACTCTTGACTGGCGACTTTCACCCGCCGCCGACGGCCCGCTCGATCTCCGCGTAGATCGTCTCCGGGTCGCGGGTGGCTTCGACGCGGCGCAGGCGGCCCGTGCCTTCGTAGTAATCAAGGAGCGGCCGCGTGTCGCGCTCGTAGGTGGCGAGCCGCGTCTGGATCGTCTCCGCGTTGTCGTCGGCGCGGCGCGTGAGCCGCGCCTCCGGGTGCAAGTCGCAGACCTCGTCCGACTTCGGCGGCTTGAAGTGGACGTTGTAAATCTCTCCGCAGACCGGGCACGTCCGCCGCCCCGTCAGCCGCTTCTCCAGCACGTCGAAGGGCACGTCGACGAGGGCGGCGACGATCTCGTGGCCCTGCGCCGCGGCGAAGCGTTCGAGCATCTCGGCCTGCGCGGTCGTGCGCGGGAAGCCGTCGAGGATGTAGCCGCCGCGGCAGTCCTCCTCCGCGGTGCGCTCCTCGACCAAGCGGACGACCAGCTCGTCGGTGACGAGCCGGCCCGAGGCCAGCACGCCGCGCACCTCCTCGGCGAGCGGCGAATCCGACTTCGAGAGGGCGCGGAAGATGTCGCCGGTCGAAATCTGCGGCAGCCCCCGCCGCTCTTGCAGCAGGCGCGCCTGCGTCCCCTTGCCCGCGCCCGGCGCGCCCATCAGGACGATGATCTTCGACATAAAGAACGGGTGCCGGGCGTCGGGCGCCGGGCGTCAGGTTATCGCTCTTACCGGCGCCCGACGCCCGCCACCCGGCCCCTGCTTTCTAGCTCCTGCGGCCGCGCAGGCGGCTGCCCGGCCCGAAGAAGCCCTCGTAGTTGCGCATGACGAGCTGCGCCTCGATCTGCGCGACCGTGTCCATGGCGACGCCGACGAGGATGAGCAGGCTCGTGCCGCCGAAGTAGAACTGGTAGCCCATGCCGGTCGGGATCCAGCCCAAGCCGGGCGTGCGCGTGACGAACTCTTCGAGGGTGACGCCGACGAAGGGGAGGCGGCCGACGTTGAAGCCGCTCAGCATGACCTGCGGGATGAGCGCGACGACAACGAGGTAGATGGCCCCGACGGTCGTCAGCCGCGTCAGGATCGTGTTCAAAAACTCGGCCGTGTTCCTCCCGGGCCGGATGCCGGGGATGAAGCCGCCGTGCTTGCGCAGGTTGTCGGCCACCTCCTCGACGTTGAAGATGATCGTACTGTCAAAAAACGTGAAGAGCACGATGAGCAGCGCGAAGAGCAGCTCGTAGTAGGGGTCGCCGCCGTGGAACGCCTGAAAGAAGGTGGCGACGCTGAAGCGCCAGTCCTGCACGTTCGGGTCGAAGGGGACGAACTGGAGGACGGTCTGCGGGATGGCCAGCACCGACGAGGCGAAGATGACGGGGATGACGCCGCCCATGTTGACCTTGACCGGCATGTGCGTCTGCTTGCCGCCGACGAGCTGGCGGCCGACGTGGCGCTTGGCGTAGGAGATCGGCACCTTGCGCCGCGCCATCTCGACGAAGACGACGAAGGCGATCAGCGCGAGCAGGATGGCGACGAGGAAGATGACGCCGAGGACGGCGAAGGTGTCGCCGCTCCTGACCTTCGTCAGCACCTGCATCACGCCGCTCGGCAGCCCGATGATGATGCCGGCGAAGATCAGGAGCGAGATGCCGTTGCCGACGCCGCGCTCGGTGATCTGCTCGCCGAGCCACATCACGAAGATGGTGCCGGTGGTGAGCGTCAGCATCGTCGTCAGGACGAAGCCCCACGTCTCGGCCCCGACCGCGTTGGCCTGAAGCCAGCGGGCGACGATGAAGGTCTGGAAGAGGGCCAGCACCACCGTCAGGTAGCGCGTGTACTGGTTGATCTTCTGGCGGCCCGCCTCGCCCTCCTCCTGCAACTTCTTGAGCTGCGGGAAGACGGTCGTCATCAGCTGGAGGATGATCGAGGCCGTGATGTAGGGCGTCACGCCGAGGGCGAAGACGGAGATGGTCTTGAAGTTGCCGCCGGAGAAGAGGTCGAGCACGCCGAGGAGGGTGCTGCCGACCTCCTGCCAGACCTGCGCGAGCCGGTCGCGGTCGATGCCGGGCGCGGTGACGTGCGCGCCGAAGCGGTAGACGGCGAGGAGCCCCAGCGTAAACAGGATGCGCTTACGCAGGTCGGGCACGGTGAACATGTTGCGGACGGCGGCGAAAAACTTATCCATGGCTCTTCTGCTCTCGGCGGTTGGCTTCCGTAGCTTCGGCGGCCGGTCGCGGCCCCGGCGGCCCGCCCATGATAGCAAAGTCGGCGGCCGAAGGCTGAGCCGCCGGCCGCTAGTAAAGCACGCTGAAGACGCCCCCGGGCGCCCGTCGGCCCCTCGCGGCGTCTCCAGCGTGTGACTCTTGCGGAGGCCGGCGGGCGCGCCGCCGCCCCGGCCCTACTCGTTGACGGGGACGAGCGCGTCCGGCTTGTGGAACGGCGTGATGACGCTGGCCGTGCCGCCCGCCGACTCGATCTTCCGCAGCGCGCCCTTCGTGAAGCGGTGCGCCGAGATGGTGAGCGCCTTCGTCAGCTCGCCCGTGCCGAGCACGACCACGTCGCGGCGCCCCTTGGCGATGACGCCGCGCTCCAGCATCGTCTCGGGCGTGATGGAGTCGCCGGCCTCGAAGTGCTGTTCGAGGTGCGCGAGCGTGACCTCCGTCCACTGCTTCTTGAAGATGTTGGTGAAGCCGCGCTTGGGCAGGCGGCGCTGGAGCGGCATCTGGCCGCCCTCGAAGCCCGTCTTGCCCGAGTAGCCCGAGCGCGACTTCTGCCCCTTGTTGCCGCGCCCGGCCGTCTTGCCGAGGCCGGAGCCGGGGCCGCGCCCGACGCGCTTCTTCTTGTGCGTCGAGCCGGCGTTCGGGCGCAGGTTGTTCAGACCGATAGCCATTTCAAAACCTCGTCAGTCGTCAACCGCGAACCGTCCGGAACAGGTCTTACCTGCTCACGATTCACGGTTCGCGTCTTTTACCTATTCGACGATTCGGATCAGGTGCGGGACTTTGGCGACGACGCCGCGCATCGACGGCGTGTCGGGGCGCTCCAGAATCTGGTTCAGCTTGGTGAACCCGACGCTGCGCACCGCCTGCTTCTGCGTCTTCGGGAACCCGATGGCGCTGCGGTAGTACTGGAGGCGCAGCCTCCCGCCCTCGCCCCGCTGCTTGCTCTCTTCAGCCATTTCAAAACCTCGCTGTGCGCCGGGCGCCGGCTTCGAGCCGCCCCGGCCCCGTCACCCTCTTACAGTTCCTCGACCTGCTTGCCGCGCAGGCGCGCCACTTCCATCGGGTCTTTCATGTTGAGGAGGCCGTCGAAGGTGGCGCGCACGACGTTGTGCGGGTTGCCCGAGCCGAGCACCTTCGTGCGCACGTCGTGGACGCCGGCCGCCTGCATGACGGCGCGCACGGCCCCGCCCGCGATCACGCCCGTCCCCTCCGAGGCCGGCTTCATCAGGACGCGGCCCGCGCCCCACGTGCCGATGATCTGGTGCGGCAGCGTGTTGTTGATGAGCGGGATGCGGATCATGTTCTTCTTCGCCGACTCGATGGCCTTCTTAATGGCGACGGGGACTTCGCGCGCCTTGCCCGTGCCGAAGCCGACGTGGCCCGCGCCGTCGCCGACGACGACGAGGGCGGCGAACGAGAGGTTCTTGCCGCCCTTCACGACCTTCGTGACGCGGTTGATGGAGATGACCTGATCGACGAGATCAAGCCCCTGCGCTGGGATTCTGTGTTTCGGTTGTCGCATCGCTAGTCCTTAATGGCTTCAGGCCGCGGCCTCCTCGGTGGACTCCCCGCCGCCCTCGGCGCCCGCCTCCTCGGGGTTGAGGCCCGCCTCGCGCGCGGCGTCGGTCAGGGCCTTGACGCGGCCGTGGTAGCGGAACCCGCCGCGGTCGAAGACGACCGCCGTGACGCCCTTCTCCCTGAGCCGCTCGGCGATGGCCCGGCCGACGCGGCGCGCCGCCTCGACGTTGCCGCCCGTCTCGCCCCGCAAGTCCTTCTCGGTCGTCGAGGCCGAGGCGAGCGTCACGCCGTTGTCGTCGTCGATGACCTGCGCGTAGATGTGGTTGAGGCTGCGGAAGATCGCGAGGCGCGGCCGCGCGGCCGTCCCGCGCACCTTCTTGCGGATGCGCGTGTGCACCGCCCTGCGAACCGCCGCTCTGTCTTTTCTTGCCATGGTTCGATCACTCCTTAGGCGCGGCGCATGCCGATGTGAGCTGCTCACAAGGGGTGATTCCGTCACCGGAACCGCCGGCCTAAACTCCTAGACGTTACTTGCCCGTCTTGCCGGGCTTGAGCTTGAGCTGCACGTCGGCGTAGCGGACGCCCTTGCCCTTGTAGGGGTCGGGGCGGCGCAGGCCGTGCATCTCGGCGGCCACCTGACCGAGCTTCTGCTTGTCGATGCCCGAGAGCGTCAGCGTCGTCTGGTACTGCTGGATCGAGCTCTTGGCGGCGACGCGCTCGGCCCGCACGTCGATGCCCTCGGGCAGGGGGAACTCGACCGGGTGCGAGTAGCCCAAGCTGAAGACGATCTTGCGGCCCTGAATGTCGGCCTTGTAGCCGACGCCGACGATGTCCATCTGCTTGCTGAAGCCCTCGGTGACGCCCACGACGGCGTTGTTGGCGAGCGCCCGCGCCAGCCCGTGCTGCGCGCGGTACTCGTCCGAGGCGCGCTCGGCCTGCAACTGGTCGCCTTCGAGCCTGAAGGTGACGCCCTCGGGGACGGGCGTCCGCAGCGTCCCCTTCGGCCCCTTCACCTCCAGCTCCCGCTCCGAGACCGTCACCGTGACGCCCTTCGGCACCGTGATAACTTTCTTTCCGATACGAGACATAATTTGAACCTTCGGTCGGAGGCGTCGGGCCTCGGGCACCGGCCGCTGCTCGGCCGGCGCCTGACGCCCGGCGCCTAGTAGATTTCCGCCAGAACCTCGCCGCCGACGTTCTCGCGGCGGGCGCGCTTGCCGCTCATCAGGCCGCGCGAGGTCGAGACGATGTTGATGCCGTAGCCGCCGAGCACCTTCGGGATGTCGGTCGCGCCCATGTAGACGCGCCGGCCCGGCGTCGAGACGCGCTGGAGCGACGAGATGGAACTCGTGCCGCGGGCGTCGTAGCGCAGGAAGATGCGGATCGTCCGCTTCGGCCCCTCGCCCTTGATGACGAAGTTGTTGATGTAGCCCTCCTCCTTGAGGATGCGCGCGATCTCCAGCTTCAGCTTCGAGGCGGGGATGTCGACGCGCGAGTGCTTCGCGGCAATCGCGTTCCGCATCCGCGTCAGCATGTCGGCGATAGGATCAGTCATTACTCAAACTCCAAAACAGTTATCAGTTGTCAGTCATCAGTCGTCAGTCCGTCGTCAGCCGCCGGCGGTTGACTCAACCTGCCGAAGTGTTTAACTGATAACTGACAACTGACGACTAATTACTTTCTCACCAGCTCGACTTGACGACGCCGGGGATTTGCCCCTGTAGCGCCAGCTCGCGGAAGCAGATGCGGCACAGCTTGAACTTGCGCAGGTAGCCGCGCGGCCGCCCGCAGCGCTGGCAGCGCGTGTAGGCGCGCGCCGCAAACTTCGGCTTCCGGTTCGCCTTCGCGATCATCGACTTCTTTGCCATGAATACCTCTTTTACTGTTGCCTGAACGGCATGCCGAGCGCGCGCAGGAGCGCCCGCGCCTGCTCGTCGTCGCGCGCGGTGGTGACGATGGAGATGTTCATCCCGCGCGTCTTGTCCACCTTGTTGAAATCGATCTCGGGGAAGATCAGCTGGTCGCGGATGCCGAGCGTGTAGTTGCCGCGCCCGTCGAACGCCTTCGGCGAGACGCCGCGGAAGTCGCGCACGCGCGGCAGGGCGACCGAGACGAGGCGGTCGAGGAACTCGTACATCCGCTCGCCGCGCAGCGTGACCATCGTGCCGATGGGCATGCCCTGCCGCAGCTTGAAGGCGGCGATTGATTTCTTGGCGCGCGTCGTGACGGGCTTCTGGCCGGTGATGGCGCGCAGCTCGTCGGCCGCCGTGTCGATGATCTTGGCGTTGGCGATGGCCTCGCCCATCCCCATGTTGATGACGATCTTCTCCAGCCGCGGGATGGCCATCGGGTTCGAGATGCCGAACTCCTTGGCGATCGCCGGGGCGATCTCGCTCGCGTAACGCTCTTTCAGTCTCGCTGCCATCTTCTCAGTCCCTTCAAACCTCATCTGCGCCCCGGGCCTCGCGCGCGCCGCGTTTCCGGGGATGGGGTTTTATTGCCGTGGCGGTCTACTCCCTGTCGAGCGCGTGGCCGCTGCGGGCGGCGACGCGCGCCTTCGAGCCGTCCTCGTTCACCTGATACCTGACGCGCGTCGGCTTGCCCGACTGCGGGTCGATGAGCTGGACGTTCGAGATGCTGATGAAGGCCTCCTTGTCGATGATGCCGCCGCCGCGCCCCGTGCCGGGGTTGGCCTTCTGGTGGCGCTTGATGATGGCGACGCCCTCGACCTTGACCCGGCCGGCGGCCGGGTCGACTTCGAGCACGCGCCCGCGCTTGCCGTTGTCGCGGCCGGCGATGACGACGACCTGATCGCCCTTTCTCACCTTCGCTCGCCTCGTTCCCTTATTTGCCATTGTCTTAAATCACCTCCGGCGCGAGCGACACGATCTTCATGAAGTTCCGGTCGCGGAGTTCCCGCGCGACGGGGCCGAAGACGCGGGTGCCGATGGGCGTGTCGTCCGGCTTGATGAGCACGCACGCGTTCTGGTCGAAGCGGATGTAGGTGCCGTCCCGGCGGCGCACCTCCTTGCGCGTGCGCACGATGACGGCGTTGTGGACGGTGCCCTTCTTGACGGCCCCGTCCGGCGAGGCCTCCTTGACCGTCACCTTGATCTTGTCGCCGAGGCTCGCGCGGGTCGCCGTCGTCGAGCCGCCGATGGCCTGAATCATCTCGACGCGCCGCGCCCCCGAGTTGTCCGCCACGTCCAGCGACGTCTGCATCTGGATAGCCATTGCTCACTCCGTTCGCAGTTATCAGTGGTCAGTCATCAGTTATCAGTAAGAGCATGTCTGAACCGAAAACTGACTGCCGATAACTGATAACTATTTCGCTGCCTTCTGAATGATCTCGACGACGCGCCAGCGCTTGCGCGCCGAGAGCGGCCGGGTCTCGACGATGCGCACCTTGTCGCCGACCGTCGCGCCCTGCTCGTCGTGGGCCATGAACTTCGACGTGCGGCGGACGTAGCGGCGGTACTTCGGGTGCTTGATGAGGCGGTCGACGCGGACGACGACCGTCTTCTCCATCTTGTCCGACGCCACGACG
>DATMVI010000667.1:0-2138 GCA_035563275.1 Pyrinomonadaceae bacterium | reverse complement strand
GCGCGCGCCGGAGGGGCCAGCAGGAGGAGCAGGGCCGCGAAGCCGGCGACGCGGCGGCCGGCGCGGCGCGCGACGACGGCGCGCGCGGGCGCGTGCGAAGTGAGGTGACTCATCTGTAACCTTCCCTCCGAAGTTTATGCGGGCGCGCCGGGGCAGACGGGCGCGAAGGCGACGCGCGGCCGGCCGCGACGCGACTCATTCTTCAGTGGTGGGTTTGCCTGACGCCTCGGGCGTGGTGGGTGGGTGGCGCAGCCGCTTGAACGGGTAGGGCGCGCACTATAGCGCCTGCGCGCCCGCATGGCAAGACGAATTTCGGCGGCGGCGGGCACGGGTAGTTTCGAGCGGGGGGCGGCGCCGCGGGCGAGATATAATTCCGGCCGTGGTGTTCGGGCCTCGCGCGCGCGGCCGAGCGTTAATCATGTCACCGGAAGGAGTCGGACGATGGAACGTAAGATCATCAACCCGTGGTCGTGGCAGGATTCGCTGGGGTTCGTTCAGGCGAACGAGGTCAGCGGCTTCCGGCGCGTGCTCGTCTGCTCGGGCCAGACGGCGGTCAACGCCGTGGGCGAGCCGCAGCACGCGGGCGACATGCGCGCGCAGCTCGCGCTCGCGCTCGACAACCTCGAAGAGGTCTTGAAGGGGGCCGGCCTCGCCCTCTCCAACGTCGTCCGCCTGAACTACTACACGACCGACGTTGACCTCTTCCTCAGAGAGCAGGAGGCGGCGGCCGCGCGGCTCGCCGAGCACGGGTGCCGCCCCGCCTCGACGCTGCTCGGCGTCACGCGCCTCGCCTTCCCCGAGCTGCTCGTCGAGATCGAGGCCACGGCGGTGGCGTGAAGGCGTTTTCGGTTTTAGATTTTTGATTAGCGATTCAGTTAGAGGCGTAAGACGGCGGGCGTAGAACGTCAGGCGGGGTGCGTAAGGCGTAGGGCGGCGCGCTTAGATTATCAGCGCGCCGTCCTACGCCTTACGCTCGCCGTCGCAGATTCTACTCCCGGCGTCCTACGACGTGAGCGGCCGCGCTTAGGGTCTGATGGGGCGTGACTGAGGCTCCGGCGGGCGCGCTGCTGACGTTTACTCTTCCGGCACGCGCTCGGCCTCGGAGGTCATGCCGAGGCGGCGGAAGGTGTCGCGGGCCTTCTGGAGCATCTTGCGGCCGTCGGCCGCGTCGCCCTGCTCGGACTCGTAGCGCGCCCAGTCGCGCAGGGTGCGCGCGCTCTCGGCCTCCAGCGGGATGCGCGAGAAGACGCTGATGCTCTCGGCGAAGCAGGCCGGGGCGTCGTAGGCGGCGTCGCCGAGGCCGACCGGCTTGCTGGTGCTCGCCGCGACGAGGCCGAGCACGCGCCACGCCTGACCGAGGTGCTCCTGATTCTCGAACTCGCGCCCGAGGGCCAGCGCGCGGCGGGCCGCGTCGAGCGCCTCGCCGTGCTTGCCCTGCCCGAGCAGCGCCTCGGCCAAGAAGCGGTAGTTCTCCGAGACGCCGTTGTAGCCGGCCGCCTCGGCCAGAGTGATCGACTGCCGCAGGTCTATCTCGGCCCCGGCGAAGTCGCCCATGCCGAGGCGGGCCGCGCCGAGGTTGCCGAGGTAGAACATCTCGCCGGGGCGGTTGCCGATCTCGCGCGCCACGGCGAGCGCCTCGCGGTAGCGCTCGAAGGCCCGCGCGAAGTCGCCGCGCGCGCGCGCCGTCTCGCCGAGGCTGTTGAGCATGTTGCCGACCAGCACGCGGTCGCCCAGCTCGCGGTAGAGGGCGAGGGCCTGCTCCTTGCACTGCTCGGCCTGCTCGAAGCGCGCGAGCGCGTGGTAGGCCATGCCCAGAGACTTCAAAGAGTCGGCCCGCTCGTGCCGCCCCTCTTCGCCGAGGCCGGTGGCTAGGGCGAGCGCCTGATCGCCGAGCAGCATGGCGGAGCGCGCGTCGCCGAGGCGCGTCAGGGCCTGACTCTGAAGGTTGAGGGCGCGCGCCAGCACGCGCCGCGCGGCCGCGCCTTCGCCGGCCGACTCGGCCAGCTCGGCCGCCCGCCGCGTGCTCTCAAGCATCGCGCGGTTGTCGCCGCGCGCCGCCTCGACGAGCGCCAGCCCGTTCCACGCCCGCGCCTCGGCGACGCGGTCGCCCAAGCCCTCGGCCGCCTCGCGCATCGCCC
>DATMVI010000666.1:0-7276 GCA_035563275.1 Pyrinomonadaceae bacterium | reverse complement strand
GACCCTCGCGCTCGCCCTTCGGCGGACTCGTCGTCGGCCTTCGCAGCCTGCGGGCGGCGTCTCCACGGCGCGCGTCCCGGACGCGCCGCCCCGAAGACTTCGCCGCCCGGCGGCCCCGGCAGCAAACGTTTCGACCCGAGTCGGTCGCGGAGGCGGCGCGCGCGCGTGGCGCGCCTCGCCCCCCGAACTTCTCAATAAACTTCGCCGTGTCTAATCGAGAGGCGCACCGTCACGAACCGAGTTCTGAAGTCTGCTGTGGGGGTGCGCCGCGCCGGAAGGTTTAAGTTCAGGCAAAAAGACAGGCGCGGCCAGTATAAACAGGCCGCGCCGAAAACGCGAGCCGCCGCGGAATAAACGCGCCTCAGTTGACGAAGCGGCGCAGGCGGATGCTGATGGCGAAGCCGATGGCGACCGAGGTGGCGAGGATGGCCGAGAGGCCCGCGCTCATCAGGGGCAGGGGCACGCCGATGACGGGGACGATGCCGAGGGCCATGCCGACGTTGATGAAGATCTGGAAGGCGAGGCCGCCGACGATGGCCATGACGACGAGCATCCCCGTGCGGTCGGGCGCGCGCCGCGCCCCGTGGATGAGCTTGGTGAGCAGCACGGCGTAGGCCAGCAGCAGCAGCACCGAGCCGACGAAGCCGGTGTTCTCGGCCGTCACGGCGAAGATGAAGTCGGTGTGCGGCTCGGGCAGGAACTTGAGGCTGCTCTGCGTGGCGTCGCGCTCGACCTGCGTGCCGGTCAGCCGCCCCTTGCCGACCGTGATGATCGACTGCCACGTGTGGTAGCCGATGCTGCGGCGGTCGGCGTTCTCCGGGTCGAGGATGACGTTGATGCGCTCCTGCTGGTAGCTCTTGACGAGGCCCGTCTGGATGCCGACGTAGTAGGCGGCCGGGATGGCGACCGTGCCGAGGACGAGCGCGGCCGCGACGAGCCACATCCGCACCGACGAGAGGAAGAGCACGACGGCGAGCAGCGGCATGTAGGTGATGGCCTGCCCGGCGTCCGGCTCCAGCAGGATGAGGCCCACGGGGAGCGCGAGGATGGCGATGCCGACCAGAGTCTCTTTGACGGTGAGGTGGCCCTGACGCGGGCGGCCGAAGTAGCGCGCCAGCATCAGCACCGTCGGGATTTTCATGAACTCCGAGGGCTGGAACTGGCCGAGGCCGGGCACGCCGATCCACGCCCGCTGCCCGTTGATCTTCAGCCCGATGCCGGGGATCAGCACGATGACGAGCAGGAGCAGGCCGAAGGCGTAGAAGGCCGGCGCGATGTGGACGAGCTTGCGGTAGTCGGTGAAGGCCACGGCCAGCATCACGGCGACCGAGACGCCGAGGCCGAGCAGCTGCTTCTTCCAGTAGCCCATCTCCGGCTGCGCGTTGTAAATCTGCCACGTCCCGAAGATGGCGATGGCCAGCGCCAGCAGCGTCAGCAGCCAGTCGAAGTCGCGGAGCTTGCGGTGTTCGAGAATCGCAACCATAAAAGCTTAGGTCTCGCGGCCGGCGCCCGTGGCCCGGCTCAATCGCGGAGCGCGGCGACGTGCTCCGGCGCCGGGCCCGTGGCCGGCTTGGGCGCGAGGCCGGGGTGCGCCTTGGCGACGTACTGGTCGTAGACGGCGCGGACGGCCGGGGCCGCGTAGGTTCCGCCGAAGCCGACGTTCTCGATGAGGGCGATGGCCGCGATCTCCGGCTTCCACGCCGGGGCGACCGAGACGAACCACGCGTGGTCTTTGTTCTTGCCCGTGTCCTTGCCCAAGGAGACGACCTGCGCCGTGCCGGTCTTGCCGGCGATGTCGAAGCCGTCCATCTTGATGCGCCCGCCCGTGCCGCCCGCGTTGACGACCTGCCACATGCCCTCCATGACGAGCTGGTGGTTCTGCGCGGAGAGCGCGACGACCTTCGGCTCGGGGCGGTCGAACCCCTGCGCCGGGCGGGCCGGGAACGGGCCGATGGCCGCCACCGCCTTCGCCTCCTTCAGAAGGTGCGGGACGTAGAAGCGGCCGCCGACGCCGATGCCGGCCACCGTGCGCAGCATCGCCAGCGGGGTGACGAAGTCGTAGACCTGCCCGAACGAGGCGTAGACGGTGTCGATGTCGCGCCACTGCGGGTCGCGCGGGTTGAAGCGCGCCTTGAACTCGCGCGAGGGCGTCCAGCTCTTCAGCTCGTGCGGCAGATCGACGCCCGTCCGCTTGTTGAGGTCGTAGTCCTCTACCATCTTCATGATGCCTTCGAGGCCCATCTTGAGGCCGAGGCGGTAGAAGTAGCCGTCGCACGAGACGCGGATGGCGTACTTCACGTCCGGGCTGCCGTGGCTGCCCATGCAGCGCGTGAACTTGTTGCCGATGGTGATGCCGCCGCCGCAGGCGACGTTCGAGTTCTTCGGCGTGATCGCGCCCTGTTCGAGCCCGGCCATCGCCATCGGAATCTTCCACGTCGAGCCGGGCGGGTAGCGGCCGCGGATGGCGCGGTTGAAGAGCGGCGTGAGCGGGTCGCGCAGCAGGGCGGTGGCCTCCTTGCGGCCCGCGGGCGTGCCGATGCGCTGCGAGAAGAGGTTCGGGTCGAAGGTCGGGAAGGAGGCCATCGTCAGGAGTTCGCCGGTGTTCGGGTCCATCGAGACGATGACGCCGCGCTTCGAGGGGGTGTTGCGCAAGTACTGCTCGGCCGCGAGCTGCATGTCGATGTCGATGCTGGTGACGATGTCCTGACCGGGCTGGGGCGGCACGACTTCGAGCTCGCGCTGGATGCGGCCGCGGTTATCCACCTCGACCTTGCGGTAGCCGTCGCGGCCGCGCAAGTACTGGTCGTAGGTGCGCTCCAAGCCCTCCTGCCCGACGATGGCGCCGGGGTAGTAGGGGTTCTCGGTGAAGTTCTTGTACTTGTCCTGCTTGAGCTGCTCGGGGCTGATCTCGCCGACGTAGCCGAGGACGTGGGCGAGCACGCCGTCCTCGGGGTAGCGGCGCTGCGGCTGCTCGCGGATGCTGAGCATCGGGAACTCGACCGAGCGCGCCTCGACCCACGCGATGTCGGCCGAGGTGGCCCCCTCCTTGATGGTGAGGTCTTCGAAGGCCGGCTGCGTGCGGATCATCTCGAAGCGGTCGCGCAGGAACTCGGGGTCGAGGCCGAGGCCGGCGGAGAAGGGGGCGACGAGCGCGTCGTAGTCCTTCCCCTTCATGTCCTCGCGCAGGAGGATGATGTTGTAGGTCGAGCGCGAGTTGACGAGCAGCTTGCCGTGGCGGTCGAGGATGGCCCCGCGCGGGGCCGGGATGCGCAGCAGGCGGATGCGCTGGTTCTCGGCGCGCTCGGCGTAGTAGTCGCCGTTGACGACCTGAAGGAAGTAGAGGCGGACGCCCAGCACCACCAGAATCACCAGCACGATGGCGTGGATGATGCCGACCCTCATCCGCAGGTTTTGGGTGTCGTCTTCGAATTTCATGGCTTACAAGTGGTCAGCGGTCAGTAGAAAACCCCTCGCCGGCGAGCCGCCCGGGCGTCGGCGTCAGTCTCTTTGATGCGGGGCGCGGCGGCTACCGACTACTGACTACCGTCTACTCCCCTAGTATTTTCTCCGGCCGAGGCCCCTGCGCGCAATGCGGCGGCGGAAGGCGAACTGCTTGCGCTGGCGGGCCGTGTCGCTGAAGAAGGTGTCGAGGGCGAAGGCGAGGAACGTCCCCACCACGGTCGTCCAGATGATGCGGTGGGCGGCCGTCTCGGCCAGCGAGTCGCCCATCGGCGTGATGGCCTGCCCGAGCAGGCGGTGGAGGAAGACGTTGACGAAGGTGTCGAAGGCGGCCGCCCCGGCCAGCACGGGGATGCGCAGCAGCGGGTTGTCGAGCATCACGCGCGTGACGAGCGCGGCCAAAAGGTAGGCCGTCAGCGTCTTCGAGAAGCCGTTGGCCCCGAGCAGCCCGTTCGAGAGCACGTCCGTCCCCAGCCCCGCCACCGTCGCGATCACCACGGCCTGCACGGCGTCGCGCCGCAGCGCGAAGTAGGCCACCACGACGAGCGGCAGGTCGGCGTAGGCCAGCGGCGGCCACAGCGCCCGCAGGCTCGACTGCAAGACCACGGCCAGCGCCACGCAAACGGCCAGTTTCCATTTCATAACAACTACAGTCCGGGGCCCGGCGCCCGGAGTCGGGAAAATGTTTTTGACCCCGGCCCCCGGCCCCCGGACTCCCGGCTATTTCTTCCCCCTGTCCATGTTCGGCAGCGTCCGCTCGGGGGCGGAGGGCTGCGGCGGGCGGTAGAGCAGGACGAGCACCTCTTGGAGCGAGTCGAGGCGGGCCCCCGGCCGGACGCGGATCGTGTGCGGCGTCGTGACCGTCCCCGGCGTCACTTCTACCACCGTCCCGACGTTCAGTCCCGGTGGGTAGATACCGTCCTGCCCCGTGGTAACCACATAGTCGCCGACGTTGACCGTCTCCAGCCCCGAGACGTAGCGCATCTCCAGCAGCCCGTTGCGGCCGAAGCCGCGCACCGACCCGACCGCGTTCGACTGGCCCAACTGCCCGACGGCGGCGCCGGCCGCCGCCCGCTCGTCCGTCAGGAGCATGATCTGGCTGGTCAAAGGGCTGACGGCGACGACGCGGCCGACGACGCCCTCGCGCGTGGCCACCGGCATGTTGAGGTCGACGCCGTGGCTCGTGCCGCGGTTGACGATGACGGTGTTGAACCAGACCGACGGGTCGCGGGCGATGACGCGGGCCGGGATGGTCTGGTACGAGGCCTCCTCGCCGAACTTGAGCAGTCCCTTCAGGCGCTCGTTCTCGTCGCTCGCCTGCCGCGCCTCGCGCAACTCGTTCTCGACCTCGGCGAGCCGCGCCCGCAGGTGCTCGTTCTCGGCCTCGGCCGTGCGCAGGCGGCCGAGCCGGTCGAGGAGGTTGACGCCGAAGCCGCCCACCCCGGTCACGCCCCGCTGGAAGGGCGAGAGCGCCGTCTGCGCCCAGACCCGGATGACGCTCTGCTGGGTCACGGGGTCGCGGGCGTCCCACGACATCAGGCCGAAGTTGACGGCCAGCAGCACGACGAGCCACACCGGCGCGCGCTGCCGAATCTCCTTCTGGGTACTGCGAACCATACTCAAAAGCGCGGGGCGCGGGGCGCAGAATGACGAATAAAAATCGTGGGCTTAATTCTGCGCTCCGCGCTCCGCGCCGGCCGCCGCCGCCGCTACATCCCGCTGGTGAGCGTGTTGTCCCACTTGACGCGCTTGAGGAGGTCGAAGTCGGAGAGCATCTTGCCGGCGCCGAGCACGACCGAGGAGAGCGGGTCGTCGGCGATCGAGACGGGCAGCCCCGTCTCGATGGAGAGCCGCTTGTCGAGGTTCTTGAGGAGCGCCCCGCCGCCCGTGAGCACGATGCCGCGCTCGACGATGTCGGCCGAAAGCTCCGGCGGCGTGCGTTCGAGCGCGACGCGCACGGCGTTGACGATGGTCGCGACCGAGTCGGCCAGCGCCTCGCGCACCTCCTCGTCCGAGATGGTGATGGTCTTGGGGATGCCCTCGATGAGGTTGCGGCCGCGCACGTCCATCGAGAGGGGCTCGTCGAGCGGGAAGCCCGAGCCGAGCTCGATCTTGATGGCCTCGGCCGTGCGCTCGCCGATGAGGAGGTTGTACTTGCGCTTGATGTACTGCGTAATCGCCTCGTCCATCTCGTTGCCGGCGACGCGCACCGCCCGCGAGTAGACGATGCCGGAGAGGCTGATGACGGCGATGTCGGTGGTGCCGCCGCCGATGTCGACGATCATGTTGCCGTGCGGCTCGGTGATCGGGAGCCCGGCGCCGATGGCCGCGCACATGGCCTCCTCGACGAGGTAGACCTCCGAGGCCTTGGCGCGGTAGGCCGAGTCCTCGACGGCGCGGCGCTCGACCTGCGTGATCTCGCTAGGGATGCCGATGACGACGCGGGGGCTGACCCACGTCTTGCCGTTGTGGGCCTTGCGGATGAAGTGCTGGAGCATCTTCTCCGTGACCTCGAAGTTGGCGATCACGCCGTCCTTCATCGGGCGGATGGCGACGATGTTGCCGGGCGTGCGGCCCAGCATCTCTTTCGCCTCCTTGCCGACGGCCTCGGGCTGGTTGGTGACTTTGTTGATGGCGACGATGGACGGCTCCGAGACGACGATGCCGCGCCCCTTCGCGTAGACGAGCGTGTTGGCCGTGCCGAGGTCGATGGCCAAATCGCTGGAGAACAGGCTGAAGAGTGACTTAAATGCCATTCGTGGTGTCCGTAACCTCTGGTTTCTGAGATGCGCGTTGCGCGCCTGCCGCGGGGCACACGCCGGCGGGCGTCGGCCCCGGCCCCGGGCGCCCGGCCGGATACACTCCGGGCGCTGCCGGCCCCTGTCTGTCGCCCGCCGCGGCGGGACGAACCCACAAAGATACAACGAACTGGGGCGTTTTGCTAACCGCGGAACCCTTCAGTTGACGAGTCCGGGGAGGGCCGGAGCGCCCTGATTAGACGTGTCTCTGAACTGCTTCCGAGCGGGGGGTGCTTTGACGGCTAGTGTCGGAATATTGCTTTACCGCAAGACGGCGAAAAAGTCCAACACTTTTTATAGGATAGGTGTGGGCCGAGCCTTCCGCGGCCGCGGCCGGGGGCCGGGGGCGGCGGGTCGGGCCGCGCTCAGGCCCCCTGCGTCGTCTCGGCGGCGAATTTGACGCAGTTCTTGCGGGCGGCTTTGGCCTCGTACATGGCCGTGTCGGCGGCGGCGACGAGTTGCTGCGGCGACTGCGCGTGCAGCGGGTAGGAGGCGACGCCGAAGGAGGCCGTCAGCGTGAGCGAGAGGCGGCGCCCGCCGTTGAAGGCGTAGCGGCTGATGCGGTCGCGAACGCGCTCGGCCACGCGCAGACCCTGCTCGATGCCCGTTTCCGGGAGGACGACGACGAACTCGTCGCCGCCGTAGCGGGACACCACGTCCGTGTCGCGCACCGAGGCGAGGATGACCCCGGCCAGCTCCATCAGGACGTGCGAGCCGACGAGGTGGCCGTGCTGGTCGTTAACGCGCTTGAAGTCGTCGAGGTCGAGGAAGACCGTCGTCACCATCGAGCCGTAGCGGCGCGCGCGCTTGAGCTCGCCGACGAGGTACTGGCTGAGGTAGCGCGCGTTGTGGAGCTTCGTCAGGTCGTCGGTCTGCGAGAGGCGCTCGGCCTCGGCGACGCGGGCCGAGTTCGAGAGCGCCGCCGCGACGGGCAGCGCGAGGGCTGAGAGCAGCGAGGCGTCGGCGGCGTTGAACTGGCGCGCGCCCGCGCCCTCGCGGACGGCTTCGAGGACGCCGAC
>DATMVI010000665.1:0-2786 GCA_035563275.1 Pyrinomonadaceae bacterium | reverse complement strand
ACCAGCCGCCCGAAGTTGATAACCTCCTGCGCCGCATCCGCGAGGCGCGCTTCCACCTGGAGTTCGTCGTCGCCGGCGACGACCGCCGCTACGTCTACTGGGTCGAGCGGCGCGGCCGCGGCCTCTTCCTGCGCGCCTCGCCGATTGACGTCTCGACCTTGTTGCAGGACAAACTCTTCGAGCGCGTCGAGACGGTCGTGCTCACGTCGGCGACGCTGGCGAGCGCCGGCCGCTTCGACTTCATCCGCGGGCGGCTCGGGCTCGCCTCCGACGGCGAAGGCTTCGAGGGCGGCCGGCTCGCCGCGAAGACCGACGAGCTGGTCGCGCCCTCCGGCTACGACTACGCCGAGCAGGCCGTGCTCTACCTGCCGCCGCGGATGCCCGACCCGCGCTCGCCGCAGTGGGCCGAGGCGGCCGCCGCAGAGGTCTCAAGGCTGCTCGAAGTCTCGCGCGGCCGCGCCTTCGTCCTCTCGACCTCCCTGAGCGGCATGCGCGCCCTCTACGACCTCGTCGCGCCGCGCGTGGACTTCCCCTGCCTCGTGCAGGGGAGCGCCTCGAAGGCGGGCCTGCTCGAACGCTTCCGCACCACGCCCGGCGCGGTGCTCTTCGCCACGGCCAGCTTCTGGCAGGGCGTGGACGTGCGCGGCGACCAGCTCTCGTGCGTCGTCATCGACAAGCTGCCCTTCGCCGTCCCGACCGACCCCGTGGTGGCCGCGCGCCAGCGCTTCATCGAGGAGCAGGGCGGCTCCTCCTTCTACGAGTTCAGCGTGCCGCAGGCGATCATCACGCTCAAGCAGGGCGTCGGGCGCCTGATACGGAGCACGACCGACCGCGGCCTGCTCGCCGTCCTCGACCCGCGCCTCCGCACGCAGGCCTACGGCCGCCTCTTCCTCCGCAGCCTCCCGCCCTGCCGCGTCACCTCCGACCTCGCAGAGGCCGCGGCGGTGTTCGGGGAGGGGCCCGAAGTCTCAAGCCCGAGGTTGAAAGCTCGGGGGCCGAAGGTCGGGGTTAAAAACCCCGTCTGAGCGAGCCCGAACCGGCGGCTTGCGGCTTGAAACTTCCGACTTTAAACTCTGAAGCCTATGTTCGAGGTGATGATCGAGCGCAACTTTTCGAGCGCGCACCAGCTGCGCGGCTACAAGGGCAAGTGCGAGAACCTGCACGGCCACAACTACCGCGTCGAAATCTACGCGCGCGGCCGCGAGCTGGACAACATCGGCCTGCTCGTCGACTTCGGCGAGCTGAAGGAGGCGGCCGACGAGGTCGTCGCCTACCTCGACCACCGCAACATCAACGAGCTGCCGCCCTTCGACGAGGAACTCAACCCCTCGGCCGAGAACCTCGCCCGCTACATCCTCGAGCGCGTCGCCTCGCGCGTCGGCGACGACCGCGTCAGCGTCTACAAAGTCCGCTGCTTCGAGACCCCGACCAGCGTCGCGACGTACACCGTCGAGTAGTTCGAAGTTAAGTCTAAAGCGCCGGCCCGCGAAGCTCGAACGACTCGCGGGCCGGCGCTTTGAACTTTTAACCTTCGACTCGGGGCCGTGAACTTAAGTCGTAATCAGCGCCGGGATGTCGATCTTGTACTTCTTGATTTTGCTGTAGAGGCGCGGGCGGTAGATGCCGAGGAGGTTCGCCGCGGCCTGCTTGTTGCCGCCGGTGCGCTGGAGCGTGCGCTCGATGACGAACTTCTCGATCTCTTCGAGCGTCATGTTGGGCGGCACGTCCCAGCCCGCGCCGGCCGCGTTCTTCTCGGGGATTGAGCCGTTGTCGAAGGGCAGGTCGACCGGCTCGATCTTGTTGCCCTTGGCGAGCAGCACCGCGCGCTCCATGACGTTCTGCAACTCGCGGACGTTGCCCGGCCACGCGTGCGAGAAGAGCCGCTGGTAGGCGGCCTGCGAGATGCCCGTGATCGGCCGCTGGTACTTGCGCGCGTACATCTTCAGGAAGTGCTCGGCGAGCAGCTGGATGTCCTCCGAGCGCTCGCGCAGCGGCGGCACGTGGATCGTGATGGTCGAGATGCGGTAGAAGAGGTCGTCGCGCAGGAGGCCGTCGCGGATGGCGTCGGCCGGCGGGCGGTTCGTCGAGGAGATGAGGCGGAAGTCCACGGGGTACGTCCGCTCCGAGCCGAGCTTGCGGTAGCTGCGCTCCTGTAGGACGCGCAGGAGCTTGGGCTGCAACTCGACGGGCATCTCGGCGATCTCGTCGAGGAGGAGCGAGCCGCCCTCGGCGTGCTGGATGAGGCCGTCCTTGTCGGCGTGCGCGCCGGTGAACGCGCCCTTCGTGTGGCCGAACAGCTCCGACTCGATGAGCTCTTTGGGGAGCGCCGCGCAGTTGACCTTGATGAAGGGCTTCTTGGCGCGGAGGCTGTTGTAATGAATCGCGTTGGCGATGAGCTCCTTGCCCGTGCCCGACTCGCCGACGATGAGGACGTTGGCGTCCGACTTGGCGACCGACTCGATGGTCTCGTAAATCTGCTGCATCTGCCGCGACGCGCCGATGATGTTGAAGTATTCGGTGCGCGTCGAGAGCTGGCGGCGCATCGACTCGGTCTCGGTCATCAGCTCGTGGCGTTCGAGCGCGCGCTCGACGAGCGGCATCAGCACGTCGAAGTCGAAGGGCTTCTCCAGGAACCAGAAGGCCCCGGCCTTCGTCGCCTCCACGGCGCGCTCGACCGAGCCGTAGCCGGTCATCACGATGACCTCCGAGGACGGGCGCGTGTCCTTGATGTGGCGCAGCACGTCCATCCCGTCCATGTCCTTGTCGGGGAGTTGCAGGTCGCAGAG
>DATMVI010000664.1:0-4249 GCA_035563275.1 Pyrinomonadaceae bacterium | reverse complement strand
CCGGCCGTCGAAGCCGTGCGCCCGGCGGCCGAGGCCAAAGGCGTGCGCCTGCTGAAGCTGATCGACACCGGGGCGGGCGTCGTCATGGGCGACGCGGCGCGCCTCCAGCAAGTCGTGTGGAACCTTCTGTCGAACGCCGTCAAGTTTACGCCGCGCGGCGGGCGGGTGCAGGCGAGGCTGGAGCGCGTCAATTCTCAGATCGAGATCGCCGTGGCCGACACCGGGGCGGGCATCGCGCCCGAGTTCCTGCCCCACGTCTTCGAGCGCTTCCGTCAGGCCGACCAGCGCACCACGCGCCAGCACGGCGGCCTCGGCCTCGGCCTCGCCATCGTCCGCCACTTGGTCGAGCTGCACGGCGGGACGGTGCGCGCCGAGAGCGAGGGCGAGGGCGCGGGGGCGACGTTCACGGTGTCGCTGCCCGTCTCCCCCGTTCAGCGGAGGGAGGAAGGGGCGGAGAGGGCGCGGCCCGCGGCCCGCGACACGCTCCCCGCGCACGAGTGCCCGGAGAGGCTGGACGGGTTGAGGCTGCTCGTCGTGGACGACGAGCCGGACGCGAGGGAGTTGTTGGCCGTGGGACTCGGGCAGTGCGGGGCGGAGGTGGTCACCGCCTCGTCGGCGGCGGAGGCCGTCGAGGCCGTGTCGAAGGAGAGGTTCGACGCCATCGTCAGCGACATCGGCATGCCGGACGAGGACGGCTACGAGTTGATCCGCCGCGTGAGGGCGCTGCCGCCCGAGGCCGGGGGGAGGACGCCCGCCGCCGCGCTGACGGCTTACGCGAGGACGGAAGACCGCCTGCGGGCGATGCGCGCGGGCTTCGAGATGCACGTCTCGAAGCCCGTGGAACTGACCGAGCTGGTCGTCGTCATCGCCAACCTCGTCCGGCGCGGCAGCTAACGATCCGCGGCCGGCGGGCCGACGGTAACATCCTCGAATCGCCCGGCGACGCTTCGCGGCAACGCGCGGCCGAGGGTGCCGGCCGCTCCGTCCGGGGCGTCGTCTACTGTTTACTCGCGGAGTCGTTCACGGCGCTCGCGCCCCAGAGGAACGCCTTCGCCTCCTCGATCTCGGGCCTGACGCCGTCGGCCTGCCGGCCGAGCGCGACGAGCCTCGCGTAGTAAGCCTGCGCCGTCTTGCGGTCTGCCGCGAGTCGGGCCGCGCGGGCGGCGCCGTAAATCCCGTTGAAGCGGTTGGGCGCGCGCCGGAGCGAAGTCTCGAACTCGCGCAAGGCCTCCGCCGGACGCCTGAGTTCCAGCAGCAGCTCGCCCAACTGCTCGCGCGCCGGGAGAACCGACCCCGGCGTGACGGGGTGTTTGTCGGTCGCGTCGTCCAACTCGGCCGCCGCGCGCATCAGCCCGAGCGCCTCTTCGCCCCGGCCCTCGGCGTGAGCCAGCCAGCCGGAGGCGACCCGCCGCTTGATCTCGACCTGCTTGGCCCAGTCGTAATCGCCTTTGACTTCGGAGAGCGTCTGCCGGATGGCGGCTAAGCGCTCGACCTCCCGGCGCGCCGCGGCCGCGTCGCCTCCGCGCGCCGCCCCGACCGCGCGCGCCAAGCGGATGTGGGCCTCGGCCCAGCCGAAGCGCTGCCACGGGAACGTCTCCATCGCGCCGGGGGGGAAAGGCAACGCGGCCGCCTCGGCCCACTGGCGGCGTTCGAGCGCGACGCGCGCCGGGATGGCCGTGAAGGCGTAGGCCACCTTGAAATTCGGCGGGTCAACCCTCTTGATCCTCTCCAACTCGGCGAGCACGCCGCGGGCGCGCCCGTCCTGCGCGCTTTGCAGATAGGCGTAAGCCAGATAGTCCATCGCGTGAAGCTGCTCGTCCCACGCGCCGGGCATTCGGTTCCTGACGGCGTGGGCCTCCGCCGAGGCTTTGGCGTCGAGGTTCGAGCTGATCACCTCCGGCCACAGGCCGAGCCGCGTGAAGATGTGCGAGGGCATGTGCTGCGCGTGCGCCGACGCGGGCGCGATCCGCGCGTAGCTGCGCGCGGCGGGCAGCGCGAGGCGCGCCAGCGCCGGGTAGTCGTAACTGTGAATCAGGTAGTGCGTGACGCCGGGGTGGCGCGGCTCGCGCGCCAGCACACGGTTCAGAATCCGGGCGGCCGCCTTTTCGCTGGCGTAACTCTTGTCGCCCGCCATCATCCCCTTCGCGATGAGCGTCAGTGCGTAGAAGACCGCGGCCTCGCGGTCTGAAGGGTAACGCCGGTGGAGCCTCCCCATCGCCTCGCCGTAGGCGAGCGCGCGCGCCCGGTGGTCGAGCCGGTCGGAGTCTTTGTAGAAGACCTCTATGGCCGCGATGTAGTCCCGCTCGCGCCGCGTGCGCGCGCCGGCGGACTTGGCCCTCTCGACGGCCTCCCTCCCCCGCTTCAACTCCTCCGCGCCCGGCGGCGCCCAGATGGGATGGTAGTGGCTCATCGCGACGCCCCAGTGGCCCATGCCGCAGCGCGGGTCGGCGGCGGCGACTTCGTCGAACGCCTTCGCGGCCTCTTCGTACTCGAAGGAGTGGAGCCACGCGACCGCGCGGTTGAACAAAGCTTGGGCGCGTGGGCTGCAGGAGACGCGGAAGTTGACCCGCCCGACATCGGCCGCGGGGCCGTGCTCATGTTGGTGCGCCCCCTGCGCCGCGGCGGAAGGTGTTTGACAGAGCACGGCCGCGAGCAGGACTGCGCCGACCGGCGCGGCGGTTAGAAAAGTCGGTTTCACGAACTTCCCTCCTTTCGAGGGGTGGAAGGGCGAGCAAGCGGAGGCTGTTTTTGCGACCGTACGGGGCGACCCTGCTTTTATGCTAAAGACGGCGGCCGTGTCAACGCGCGGCCCGCCTCAAACCGTACGCCGCCGCGCAAGTCCCCACACAAAAGGAACGGCGGCCGGGGCCGGCCGCCGTTAACCGTCGAACCTTGTGTCAGCGGGGTGAGACCTTAACTCCTCACCTCGGGGTTATGAATCCCAACTCAATAAGCACCCAGCCGTTTACTGCATTGGATCATCGGGGCCGTAGTCTTGTAGAGAATACTTATACGCCGTGTCGCTGAAAAACATCCGGCCCAAATAGGTCTTGGCCGAGGCGCCTCAGCCGGATGTTCTGGCCGCGGCGGGTAGGTTGGCGTACTTAGAATTGCCGAGCAGGCCATCTCCGAGACCGGAGATTTGGTTTTTACTTACTCCCAAGCCCCCCTGCAATTCGCGCCCGCGCGTCGGAATCCTTACCGCGGAAGGATTACTCGGCGGGGTCAAAAGTTAAGGCCGTTAAAAGCACGTCCGCCACCTCCCGCTCATTTAGAATCTCGGCGTAGAAGTTGGCCGCGTCGTCGGGGCCGAACCGTCCGGGGAACGTGACCATGAGAATCTTCCTCGGCTTCGGCCCGCGCGGCTTCTCCGGCTCCCACACCGTGCCCGCGCCCGACGTGGTGAGGGCCACCATGACCCGATGGCCGTTAACCGTCTGCTCCCTGTACCAGAGATATTTGTCCCTCTCCTTCGGGGTCACGGCGTATCCTTGGCTGATACCGCTCTCGAACTCGATACTTAGCCCGCCGTCTTCGTAGATTAGTCCGTTGATGGTATCAACGGTACTGCTCCGTTTATATTTGTAGCCTTCGAGCAGCTTGACCTTGCCGTAAGGCTGATCGACTGCCAGTATCTTGGAGGCGGGCAGCGAGCAGCACGCGACCACGACGGCGGCCATGATATAGGCGAATTTGCTGTGGGCTTTATCCGCGTACCTCAAAATGTTTCTCCCTCCTCCGGGCGTACCGGGGGCGGCCGCCGTGATTTGTGAAGAGCCACGGCGGCCCCGCCGCGTTCCGTCTGGCAGGCCCCCTCACGGCACCACGATACTCATATCGTTATGCGCGTACAGCCTGCTGAAGCACGCCTGAATAACAACGTCGTTAAGCTTCGACGACCCCCCGAACGACGCGTCCGTCCTCCCGGTTAAGTGGATCGCTTCATGTATGAGGGCTAGGGCGCGAGAAGCGCCGACGCTAATTTTGGCTCCGCCGTGGGCGCCGAAGAATTTATCTCTCACCATGATGTCCTGACCGTAGACGAAGGCGCCGGCGCCCTTCCCCCTCTCGGTCTGCATAAACTGCCGCGCCCCCGGCTCGGTGCTCGTTTCCGCGTAGAAAATGTTGTAGCCCACGGAGCTAGGGGCGCTATCGGGCCGGGGCTTGAAATTATTAAAGGCGCGGATGAGGGCCGGCACGTTTACCCCCGCGGCCGCCAAACCTTTTTGGCAGTCGGCCTTACCCAGCA
>DATMVI010000663.1:0-8785 GCA_035563275.1 Pyrinomonadaceae bacterium | reverse complement strand
GCGAGGTCTCGCGCGTGCCGCGCCTGCCCGCGCGCGAAGAGGAGGGGCGCGCCGTCGAGGAGCTTCTGCGGAAGGCCGGGGCCGGCTCGGACGCGCCGCTCGTCGGGATGTTTCCCGGCGCGGGCCACCCCTCCCGCCGGTGGCCGGTCGAACGCTTCGCCGAGCTGGCGTGGGCCTTGGTGCGTAACGACGCCGTGCGCGTCGCGCTCTTCGCGGGGCCGGAGGAGCGCGCGCTGGTGCGCGGGGCGCGGGCCGCCTTCCCGCCCTCGACCGTCGTCCTAGACCGCCTTACCATCCCGCAACTGGCCGCGGCCGCCGCGCGCCTCTCCGTCTTCGTCTCCAACGACACCGGGCCGATGCACATCGCGGCCGCCGTCGGCACGCCCGTCGTCATCCTCATGCAGCACCACCCGATGTTCGACTGCTACATCCCGCCCGGCGAACGCCACCGCGTCGTCTCGGCCCCGCGCATCGAAGAGATCACCGTCGCCCAAGCCTACGAGGCCGCCCGCGCCGCCTTCAACGCCGAGCGCATGGCCTCGCTCTTCTCCAGCTGAGGCCGGGCCGCCCTCCCTTCACCTGATTATTTACAGCCGTTTGCTTGGCCGTCGTTTGCTATGGACAAACCGTGTTGGCTGTGTATAATAAAACTGCTGCCGCGGCAGACGCGGGCAGCGAGCGTCTGGCGGCGGGCTGACTGAAGGGATCAGGCCGGGGCCGGGGCCGGCTTAAGCGGCCACGAGTGAAGGCTTTAAGCCCCCCGCCCGAGCGCCCACGCCGCCATTTCGGCAGAGGTCACGGCCCGCCTTTAGCGCGCGGAGAGCGCCCCGCTCCCGCCGGCCCCGGATCACCCTCCGCGGGTTTCGCCCGCCGTTCAAGCCACCCTCAACCGAAGGCTTGAAGCGAAGGCCGCGACGGCCCGGCCGACTCGGCCGGACTCCGACGCTCACCCCTGCCCCCGCCCGCCCGTCGCCGAAAGCCGCCCTCTCGCACTTTTTCAGGAGCCGAAAACCATGCTAAAACGCACGACCCCCACGCTGCTGTTCGCACTCCTCCTCGCCTCGTCCGCCGCCCTCGCCCGCGCGCCCCGGCCCGCCCTGCGCTTTCTTTCGCTCGCGCCGGCGTTCGCCACCAACGACCGCGAGCAGGACGGACTCGTCGGCCCCGTGCGCCGCGTGAAGACCGAGACGGCGAAGATCGCGGTCAAGAGCGGCAAGCCGGTCGAGGGCCAGCGCGTGCTGCTCGAAGCGACGACTTACGACATGAAGGGCAACCGCGTCGATAACGCCTACTATCTCGCCGCGGGCGGCACGCTCACGGGCAAGGAGGTCTACAAGTACGACGCGCGCGGCAACATGGTCGAGATGACGCTGCACAACGCGGACGGCTCGCTGCTGAGCAAGGAGACTTACGCCTACGAGTTCGACCCCGTCGGCAACTGGGTGAAGATGACGACCGCGGTGGCGGTCATCGAGGCCGGCCGCGTCACCTTCGAGCCTTCCGAGGTGACCTACCGCACCATCGCCTACTACCTCGACGAGGGGATGCTGGCGAAGATGTCGCAGCCGGCCGCGCCCGCCGCCGCCCAAGCCGCCGCCGTTAACACTCAGCCCGCCGCCAACGCCGCGAAGCCTTCCGCCCCCGCGCCCGCGAGCGCCAACAAGCCCGCCGGCACTTCGGCCACCCCGGTCGTCCTCGCCTCGCTCGACAAGGCGGCCCTGCCGGCCGCGCCGCCGCCCGTGCTCTCGCCCGGAGCCTCGGCCCCGGCCGGCGCGCCCGTGGTTAAACTCGAAGGCGAGGCCCCGGCCCGCCCGGTCGTGCGCGGGCCGCTCAAGCCCGTCTCGGGCGGCATCCTCAACGGCAAGGCGCTGAGCCTGCCCGCGCCCAACTACCCGGAGGCCGCGCGCCGCGCGAGGGCCTCCGGCGTCGTCGAGGTCGAGGTCGTCATAGACGTGACAGGGAAGGTGATCTCGGCGAAGGCGCTCAAGGGGCCGATGATGTTGCGGGGTTCGGCCGAGGACGCGGCCGCCCGCGCCCGCTTCTCGCCGACGCTGCTCTCGGGCCAGCCCGTCCGCGTCTCCGGCGTCATCAACTACAACTTCAACCTCGAATAAAGCCCCGGCACGCGCGGGCCGGCCGCGGCCGCCCCCCGGCACGCGCACGCCACCTCAGACGGAACCCCTTCCGCGGCCGCCCGCCCGCAGCAGCAAGCCCGAATCCGCACACGACGAGGAACAGTTTATGGCACTCACCGGACAGTTGAGCGACATGTCGCTCGCCGAGTTGATCGAGTTCTTCTGCAACCAGCGCAAGACCGGGCGGCTCAAGATCGACTACCCGCGCGGCCACAGCGTCTTCTTCATCAGGGAGGGCGAGTTGGTGGACGCGAAGGTCGGCGCGCTGAGCGGCGTCGAAGCCGTCTACTTCTCGCTGACGCTGCCGAACGCGGCCTTCGACTTCAGCCCCGACGTGCACTCGACGCGCCGCACCATCAGCGAGCCGTGGACGCAGGTCGTCCTCGAAGGCTTGCGCCGGCTCGACGAGGGGCGCTCGCCGACCGAGGCCGACGCCTTCAGCAGTTGGACGCCGAACGAGTCCGACGTGGTCGTGATGATCGATCAGGTCGAGCGCCTCGGCGCGCACGAGGCGCAGAAGGAGTTCGCCGAGAGGGCGGCCGAGAAGCCGACGGCCGACGCGCCCGCCGACGACGAGGCCGCGCCGCTTTCGATGATGGTCGAGGGCGCGAACGGCGGCGGCCGGAAGAAGTGGATGGCGATGGGCGTCGCCGCGAGCGTCGTGCTCGTCTGCGCCGTCGCCGCGATCCCGCTCTCGGGCGCGTTCGGCTCGAAGGCCCGGCCGGAGCCCGCGCCCGCCGCCCCGGCCGCGCAGCCCGCCGAGGCCGTGGGGGCCGCGGCCCCGGCCCCGGCCGAGCCGGCCGCCGAGGCCGCGCCCGAGGCCGCGCCCGCCGAAGCCGCGGACGCCTCGGCCGAGGCCGCCGACGCCGCGCGCCGCGAGCGCGAGGAGCGCGAACGCCGCGAGCGCCGCGAGCGCGAGCGCCGGGCCGAGGAGCGCGAGCGCGAGGAGGGCGGGGCCGAAGAGGTCATCCCGAAGCCGGCGGCCACGCCGAGCGCCGGGCCGAAGTCCGTCCGCGTCAGCGTCAGCTACGACGAGCAGGGCCGCGTCACGCAGGCGTCGGTCGCGGGCGCCAGCCCCGGCGCCGAAGCCTACGGCTCGACCGCCGTCCGCATCGCCCGCGGCCGCCGCTTCCCCGCCGGCAAGGCCGGCTCGACGGTCGTCACCATCCCGGTCAACTGAGGCGAGTTTCGGGTTACGAGTTTCGGGTTTCGGGTTAAAGACAGATTGCTTTAACCCGAAGCCCGAAACTTTTTGAGCGGAGTCGCGGGCATGAGACTTTTGACGGCGGCATTTGTCATCTTCCTTTTCGCCGCGCCGGCGGCCGGGCAGCGCGGCGGCGCGGCGGCGGCGGATAAGTTCGCGCCGGCGGGCGACGGGTTCGCCGTCTCCTTCCCCGGCGAGCCGGAGAGGATGTCGGACAGGGAGGTCATCAAGTCCTTCCCGCTCGAAGTGAAGACCTACGCCGTCCGGCACGAGGGCATGGCCTTTTACGTCTCGTGGGTCGGGGACGTGCCGGCCGCGGCGATGCGGGACGCGGCGGTCGAGGAGTTTTTCTACGCGCGCCTTGAGGACGGCGTGCTCAGCGCGTTCGACGAGGCGGGGAAGAACACGCGCCACTTCGGCCGCGAGAAGATCGCGCGCGGCGGCTTCACCGGCCGCCGGTACGTCTTCCAGTTCGCGACCGAGACCTGCGTCGTCCACGTCTTCAAGGGCCGGCGACGCTTCTACGCCGTCGGCGTCTTCGCCGACACGACGCTCTTCAAGCCCGAGCGGGCCGTCAGCTTCCTCGAATCCTTCGCGCTCACGCCGGAGCGTTAGGCGGGGAGGCGCGCGATGGCTTCCGCGCTTTCCAATCAGGAGGCCGGCGGCGGGCCGCGGCGTAAGCGAACGCCCGACGCGTGAAGGCCCCGCGGACGAAGCTTCAAGACTTCGTCCGCGGGGCCTCGCCGTTTGCCGCCCGCCGTCTACGCGCTCACGCCAGCCCGACCGTGCCGAGCGCGAGCAGGAGCGCGCGCCTGAGGCCGAGGTCGCGGCCGCGCGGGTCGTACCACTCGTCGGTGGTGTGCGTGTGGCCGGCCGTGCCGCCCGCGCCGACGGTGACGGCCGGCAGCCCCATCGAGATGGCGATGTTCGAGTCGGTCGAGGAGCAGTCGAGGTGCGCGGCCGCGCCGACCGAGCGCGTCGCCTCGACGGCGAGGCGGACGAGCGGGTGTTCGGGCGGCGTCCGGCCGCCGGGGCGGTCGCCGATGAGTTTGATTTCGAGTTCGAGCGGGGGCGTCGAGTGGCGGCGCGCGGCGTTCTCGTCGTCGGCCGCCTCGCGCGCGGCGCGGCGGAAGTAGGCGTCGAGGCGCGCGAGTTCTTCGGCCGACTCCGAGCGCAGGTCAACGTCCATCGCGGCCTCGCGCGGGATGACGTTGACGCCCGTCCCGCCCTCGACGCGGCCGACGTTGAAGGTCGTCCGGGGCCGGCGCGGCGCGGGGTAGGCGGCGAGGCGCGCGACGGCGCGGCCGACGGCGTGGACGGGGTTGGCGTTGCCGAAGTCGCCCCACGAGTGCCCGCCCGCGCCGCGGCAGCGGACGCGGTAGCGGCGCGAGGCGAGCGCCGCGTGCGTGATGCGTTCGAGGCCGGGGCCGTCGATGCTGATGAAGGCGTCGGCGCGGTCGGCCCACGCGCCGCGCGTCAGGAGGTGGCGCACGCCGCGCAGGTCGCCCTCGCCCTCCTCGCCCACCGTCCCGACGAACAGCAGAGAGCCCTCGGTCTCGACGCCGCACTCTTCGAGGGCGCGCGCCAGCGTCATCAGGGCCGCCAGCCCGCAGCCGTCGTCGGCGATGCCGGGCGCGCGCAGGCGCGGGCCTTCGCGCCGCACGGCGCAGTCCGTCCCCGCGGGGAAGACCGTGTCGAGGTGCGCGCTCAGGACGAGCAGCGGGCGCGCGTGCCGGCCGCGACGCAGCGCCACGCAGTTGCCGACCTCGTCGAGCCCGGCCCCGGCCAGCCCGCACGCGCGCAGCCTCGCGCGCAGGTGCGCGGCGCGCTCGGCCTCGCCGAACGGCGGGGCCGGAATCTGCGTGATGGCGGCGTGCTCCTCGTCGATGCGCCCCGCCTCCGCCCCGAACAGGCGGAACGCGCGCCGCACGCGCTCGTCGGCCGACAGGTCGCGGACGACCTCGGCGGGCGGGGCGAAGGTGGCGGGGAAGGACATAGGAAAGATGGGCGCCGGGTGCCGGGTGCCGGGTTAAAGCCGATGCCTTCCCGGCGCCTGACACCCGGCACCTGTTTTCAGACGAGCCGCATGAGTTCCTCTTCGGTGAGGACGCTGTGGGCGCTCTTGGCGCGGTCGTAGATGCGCTGGACGCGGTCTTCGGTGGCTTCGAGGCCGCGCGATTCGAGCCAGTAGACGACGTTGGACTTGCCGCTCATCGGGCCGACCTCGATCTGCTGGCGCATGCCGAACTGGCCGGCGGGGACGCCGGAGTAGATGAGGTCGGCGAGTTCCGCGTCGCCCTTGCGGTAGGACTTGATGACGGCCGCCGCGTGGACGCCCGTCGCGGTGCGGAAGGCGTCGCGCCCGAAGACGGGGTAGTTCAAAGGGATCGTCCAGCCGCAGCTCTCGGCCGCCTTCTCGCAATACTCGCGCAGGCGCGAGAGGTCGTTGTCGATCCAGCCCATCAGCTTGAGGTTGACGAGCAGTTGATCCATCGGCGTGTTGCCGACGCGCTCGCCGACGCCGAGGGCCGAGCCGTGAACCTGATCGGCCCCGCCCTCGATGGCCGCGATCGAGTTGATGACGCTGAGGCCGCGGTCCTGATGGCCGTGCCAGTCGAGCCGGATGCCGCCGCCCTGCCCCTCGATGATCTTCCTGACGAAGCGGACGACGGCGCGCGCCCCGTCGGGCGTGGCGTGGCCGACGGTGTCGCAGACGCAGACGGCGCGCGCCCCGCAGCGGATGGCCGTCGTGTAGAGGGCGCGGATGGTCTCGGGGTCGGCGCGCGTCGTGTCCTCGGTAACGAACATGACGGGCAGGCCCTCGGAGACGGCGAAGGTGACGGCCTCCTCGGTCAGGCGCAGCAACTTGTCGAGCGTCCACTCCTCGGCGTAGAGGCGGATGAACGAGGAGCCGAGGAAGGTGCAGGCCTCGATGGGGATGCCGGCGCGCTGGGAGATTTCGGCGACGGGCCGGATGTCGTTCGGGTGCGTGCGCGCGGCGCAGTTCGGCCGGATGTTAAGTTTCTGCTCGACGATCTCGCGCGCGAGCCGCTCGACGCCGGCCGCGTGCGTGCCGCCCGCGCCGGGCAGGCCGATGTCGGCCGTGTCGATGCCGAGCGCGTCCATCAGGTGGAGCAGCTCGATCTTGCGCTCGATGGGCGGCTCGCAGACCGAGGGCGATTGCAGGCCGTCGCGCAGCGTCTCGTCGTCGAAGCTGATGCGGCGCGCCGGCCGGTCGAACGCCGGCTCGACGCGGTTCCAGTCGTAGATCAGTTCACTCGCGGACACCCCTGCTCACCTCCGTCGTCGCGGGCGATTCGCTGCTCTCTTCGTCGTGTTCGAGGAGAGTTCGATTACATCAAGCGGCGCGACCGGATGTCAAGTAAGTGGCCGGCGGCCGCGGGGAATAAGATATTAAGCCGGCCGCGCCTGCTGTATAATCCGGCGGCCGCGCGCCCCCGGCCGGCGGCGGCGCCGCGACCTCTCACACGCTCCCGACCCCTCAGGAGGCGAAAGGATGGAAGGCAGAGACCGCGACATCGCCGAGAAGATCGAAGTCATCAGGAACAACGCCAAGGCGCTGCACGACTACATCTCCTCCTACGAGGAGAGGATCGCGAGGCTTCAGGAAGAGAGGGTCACGGCCGAGAACTTGGTTAAAGACGCGCAGGCGCGGATTAAGGTGGCGCAGGAGGAGACGCGGCTCACGAAGGAGAAGTACCAGAAGGCCCTCGAACTGAGGGACGAGACCTACCAGCAGCTCATCAGGGACTTGTTCCAAGTCCCGAGCGACAACCTACAGAAGCACATTCTGGAGCAGTCCGAGAACTCAAGCCGCATCATCACCGAGAACTCACGGAGAATCATCAAAGACGAATCCCGGAAGTCGAGCGTCCTGACCGTGACCGTGGCCGTCGTCTCCATCATCGCCAGCATCATCATCACGCTCATGTTCAGCGACGACACGGGGGCGAGGCTGGGCGAGGCGGCGCGGTCGCTGGAGCGGAGGGTGGGGGCCTTCGACGAGAGGGCCGGGTCTCTCGAAGCGAAACTCGGCCGCCTCGGGCAGAGGGCGGATCACGCCGCCGTCATGCAGATCGTGCAGAGAATCGACTTCGAGGGGAGGATGGCCGCCCGCCGTTCGCTCAGGACGAAGGGCGACGTGAGCCTGATCTACAAGGCCCGCCTCAGCGGCTTTTTCCCCGAGGTCAGCTACGGCGAGATGCTCCTCGCCTTCAGGTCGTCCGAACTCGACAAGGGCATCCTGCCGGCGGACGAGGAGGAGTTGCGCCGCTGGGATTTGCAGTGGCTCGCGCTCTGTAGGAACGCGGCCGACGCGCTCTCACGAATGGGCGCGGGCGCGAGGGTGGCCGCCGGGGATAGACTCTGGCGGAAGTTTAAGGCGTCAGACGATCCTACGGAGTACGGCAGTTGGGGGTATCACGAGAAAAATCTTACCTACTCTCAACTGCTGGAGTACTACAGGAAGCACTTGGAAAGCGTCGAGCGGAGGCTGGGCTTTAACGGGCAGCCGGCGGCCGTAGCCGAGGCGGCCGCCGCCGGTGCGGGCCGGTAGAACGACCTTTGATAAAGAGTCGCGGGCGCGCCCGAGCCGGCTCCTGTATATTGTCTACCGCGGCGGGCGGACTGTTCGGACTCTGATGCGACGACGACTTCACGCGAAAGGCGGGGGGAGATGGCGGAGAACAAGGAGTTTGTGGTGATCGACGGGGCGAACGTGGCTTACGAGGAGAAGAGCGGGGGCGGCAAGCCGAAGCTCTCGAACCTTTTGAAAGTCCGCCGCGAGCTGGAGGAGCGCGGCCTCGACCCGATCATCGTCGTGGACGCGAGCCTCAAGTACGACATCGACGATCAGGCGCAGCTCGAAAAGCTCATCAAGTCGCAGGTCGTCCGGCAGGTGCCGGCCGGCACCGACGCCGACTTCTTCATCCTCGACATCGCCGACCGCTGCGGCGCGCGCATCGTCACCAACGACCAGTACCGCGACTACAAAGACCGCTATCCGTGGATTCCCGAGCGCCGCCTGCCCTACATGATCGTCAACGGCGAAGTCCACCTCTACGAAGAACAGAGCTAGGGGGCAGGGCTTCGGGCGTCAGGCGCCACGCGGAAGACAAATTGTTTTCCCCGCCGCGCGTTACGAAGACGGTGACGCCCGCCCGCCCGCCGCGCGCCGCATCGCCCGCCACAGCGGCCGGGCCAAGCTCACATTTAATCTCGAATGCGGGGGCCGGTTAAAGACATTCGCCGTAACCGGCGTCCGGCGCCCGCCATCCGGCCTCTTTTTGCTTTTGCCTTTCGTTTGTTATAGCCTCGATGCGCTCCGCCTCGGCGGGGTTTTCAGCCCGCCGAGGCGTAAAATGGTGAGAGGAGAATGATCGTCGCCCTCGGCTCCGCCCGCGCCGCCAAGATCATGGCCGTGCGC